>CANQQR010000003.1 GCA_947626035.1 uncultured Bacilli bacterium
ATAAGTTACTTGACGAAGTAAGTGAGTTTGATATAATGTTACAAACAAACAAACAAACAAACAAACAAACAAACAAACAAACAAACAAATGTCACTTTGTCTTCAAGAGAGGAGGAATGCTTATTATTTAAGCTATTCTCCTCTTTTCAAATCTCCTGCAAAGGAGGTTATTTATTAGGCTTAGGTGGTATATATGGCTAAGTCTGGGAAACTACAGTATTATGGTACAAAAGAAAATTTCTACCCGTACCCATATCTACCAGTTGGAATGGTTATTATAACAGTAACTAATACAAACCCTAAAAAGTGGTTTGGTGGTACATGGGTAGCGTTCGCAACAGGAAGAACATTGGTAGGTGTAGATACTTCACAAACTGAATTTAGTACAGTATTAAAAACAGGTGGAAGCAAGTACTTACAGAAACATAGTCATGATATATATTCTGCATTGGGTCTTTATGCTAATGATGGCGAGACAAAACATGGTACTTATTATGGAAGTAACATGGGAAATAATATGAACAATTTAATGAGCATTGAAGAAGCAGGAACAGGCGACTCAGGTAACTTACAACCATATATAACAGTTTATTTTTGGCGAAGAACAGCCTAAAAAGAAAGTATGGCAAATTTTAAAGCAATAAAACTAAAAGATACAGCAGGTACAATAATGTTAGTTGCACCATTTTTTCCAGTAGGACACATAATTGAAACAACCAATAGTGCTAATCCTAAAACTTACTGGGGCTATGGTACATGGGAACTTTACGGAAAAGGAAGAGTAACAGTAGCAATAGATACAGCAGATACTGATTTTAGTTCAGTTGGTAAAACAGGTGGTAGCAAATTTTTGCAAAAGCATAACCACCATCTTAGTTATCTTGGAAGAACTATGCTTATGAACCAAGGAAGTTCTTATGGAACATATATTGGAGATGGCGATAAATACACAGACGACGCAGGAACTGGAGACTCTGGTAACTTGCAACCTTACATTGTTGTATATAGATGGAGAAGAACTAAATAATAAGCCAATTATATGGCTAAAATAACAAGAATTGATAAATTAAAAAATAATTTTTATCTTGGAACTAAAGCAATAAGACATGGAAAAGAAGTTTTAGAAAATGTATTAGATAAGAAAGATGTATATTCTTTTGAAGAAACACTAACAGATAAAGTATGGGTAAATAATAAACCTATTTACAGAAAAGTTGTAGACTGTGGTAATATGCCAACTGACAGTGTCAACAAATCTGTAGCACATAATATATCAAATATAGATGAGGTAATTACTTGTATTGGTAGAGCGACGAACGGCACTAGTACTTTTAATTTTCCATATGCTGGAACGAGAAATGCTTATGCTAATGCAATATTCCAAATAAGATGTTTTAGTGACCACGTAGACATAGGAAACTCATCTTCAAGCTACTCAGAGTATAAAGTGTATGCAATACTAGAATATACAAAAAAATAGGGAGGAAAGAATGGAAAATATAACTTTAGGTTTTATAAAAGAAATAATAGTATTTATCGGGGCTTTTATAACTTCAGGTGGAACTATTTTGGTTTTAGCTAATAAAGTATTAAAAAATCAAATAACTAAGAATATAGAGCCTTTAAATAAAGAATTAAAAGATGAAATATTAGCAACTAGAGAAGATATAAAAGAACTAAAAGTGGAAGTTAAAAAGATGGACGTATCACAATGTCAAAACTTTCTTGTTAGATGTTTTAATGATTTAGAAAATGGAATCGAATTAGACGAAACAATTAAAGAAAGAATGAGTGAGTGTTACGACCATTATACGAATGATTTAAAGCAAAATTCTTATATACATAGAAAATGGGAAAAGTTAATGAAATAAACAGTGCAAACTGTTTTTTTATATGGAAAAGGAGAGTGAAAAGTAATGAATATCGAATTAATTAAGCAAGTTCTAATAGTAGGAATAGCAAGTGGTATTGTAAGTACAGGTATAGTACAAAAAATTAAAGAGGGATTTAAATTTAAAAGTAGTAAAAAGATTATACTTTTATCTTTTATTACTTCTATGATAGTTGGTCCTTTATTTAGTTTAAGCTTTACTGATTTAACTATAATAAATTCCTTATGGGTAGGAATAGTAACATTTCTAGGCGCTGATACAATTTATAAAGCATTTGAAGATAAGATATTTAAAAGTTTCAGTAGCTTAGATAACGCAATTACTATAGAAAGGACTGATGAAGAATGAATTTAAAATTTTCTCCAAGGCTCACACCGCCTGATAAAAGTGACCCTAGATATTATGGAACAGGTAACCCATTTGTAGCTGGAGGTTTTGGACTTCCAAACTGTACGTGTTATGCGTGGGGTAGATATTGGGAAAACTTGCAAACAGCAGGAATAACAGACCCGCCTATGCTACAAAGAAGTAATGCTGAGAACTGGTATAACGACGAACACTTTTATAGAAAAGGTAAGACACCAAAACTGGGTGCAATAGCAGTATGGAGACAAGGTGCTTATCATACAGAAGAAGACGGAGCAGGACACGTTGCTTCTGTTGAACAAATAAATGATGATGGAAGTTTTGTGTGTTCTGGTAGTGCTCTTAATGGTGCAGAATTTAGAATAGAAAACTATAATGCTGATGGTTATAAACCAGGTTTTATACTTGACGGGTTTATATATCTTCCATTTGATTATGAAGACGAAACAAAAACACAATCAGCAACTACTAATCCAGATACAACTGATTTGGATACACTAAAGAAAGAAAATGAAGCATTAAAAATAGAAGTAGAAGCACTTACAAAAGAAAGACAAGAACTAAAAGACAAAGTTGAACTTCTAAATAAAGAAATAAGTAATACAAAGAAGAATAAATTTGAATATACTGTTTCTAAAGATGCTAAATATAAAATTCAAATTAATAGTGAAGAAGAATTAGTAATTAAAAGTTCTGAAACTAGAGAATTTGAATTAAGGTTATTAGAAAACGATAATTTATACATAAGATAAAATAAAAGAGTAGGTAGTACTAATTAAAGTATTACTTACTCTTTTTTTGTTTATATAAACAATGTTTAGTCAAAGTAACATCATAGAAGAAAAGCAATTGACTAAACAGGCGAAATATAACCACAAAGAAGTAGGAGGTGATTTTATGATAATTTTATATATTAAACTAGGAAAATTTACGGTTTATATAAAATTTTCCAAACACACTCCTTAATTAGAGTGTAACATATTTCGCCTAACTTTTAAATATATTTTGTATGATTTTATGTAAAATTTTTACGACCTATTTTAAGACCCGTTTTTATAAAAACTATTCAAAAACTATAATACAAAATTATAAAATATTACGTAAAATTAGGTGTTTTAATAACTTTTAATATTAGTTAATAACTCTAAACAACGCCCACATACCGCCCCATATAGTAAATTTCCCCGTATTTACGGGGTTTTATTTTTTTACCTACTATTTTTCAAAATTCTAGACACTGTCTTGAAAATTAAGTTGGGCCTCATTATTGTAAATTATTAAGTATTGAGAAATAAAAAAAATAAATATAATTAAAGTTTTGTTACAAGTTCAATAGCATCGAATATTATTACACAAATGCAATATTTTTATTACTCTATATAGTAAACTTCCATTAATTACCTTAATATATACCAAAAATCCAAACAAAATAATAATGAGGTAAAAACATGAATAGCAAATTAAAAACATATAACAACAAAAGAAACTTTAACAAAACAACCGAACCAAAAGGAAAAATTTCTAAAACAAAAAATAAACTACACTTCTGTGTCCAACACCATATCGCTAAAAAAGATCACTACGACCTAAGACTAGAATCAAACGGGGTCTTACTAAGCTGGGCAATACCCAAAGGCTTATCATATAACACTAAAGACAAAAGGTTAGCAGTACAAGTTGAAAACCACCCACTTTCATATAGAAGATATGAAGGAACAATTCCCAAAGGCGAATACGGAGCCGGTACTGTAATGCTATGGGATGAAGGCTACTATAGCCCATTAGAAAACATAAACAAAACTTATAAAAAAGGCTACATAAAATTTAAACTAAATGGCAAAAGACTAAAAGGAACATGGACACTAATAAAATACAAAGATAATAACTGGTTAATAATAAAAGAAAAAGACGAATACGCTAACATCACAAACAAAAAATACACAAGAAGTATCAAAACAAACCGCACAATGAAAGAAATAGAAAACAATAAATCACATGAAAAAACATCAAAAAAAGATGGAATAGTATGCGGTATAACCATAACTAATCCAAACAAAATAATATATAAAAAACCAAACATAACAAAACTAGACATCGCAATGTACTACCATAAAAATGCTTCAAAAATATTACCACACATAAAAAACAGACTACTAACAACAATAAGAAGCCCAGAAGGAGAAAACTCAAAAAAATTTTTTAAAAAACATTTTGAAACCAACCCTTACTTAGGTAAAAAAACAATAACAAACAAAAACGGAACCAAAGAAAACTACTACTACATAACAGACGAAAAAGGACTAATATACGAAGTACAAAACAACAGCTATGAATTTCATGTAGGTAACAGCCTAATAACAGACATAAACCATCCAGACACAATGATATTTGACCTAGATCCTGACGAAACAATAAACTTAAAAAAAATTAGAGAATGTGTAACAGACTTACAAAACATATTAAAAAAACTAAAATTAAAATCATACATAAAAACAAGTGGAGGTAAAGGCTACCACATAATAGTAAAACTTGAAAACAAAATAACATGGAACAAATTAAAACAAATATCTAAAAAAATCGCAGAAATAATGGAAACTACATACCCAGACAAATACACAACTAACATAAGAAAAAACAAACGCAAAAATAAAATATTTATAGACTGGTTACGAAATACAAAAGGCTCGACCACAGTCGCCCCTTACTCACTAAGAATAAGAAAAAACGCACCAATCTCATACCCAATATCATGGAATAATGTAAATAAAATAAAACCAAAAGAAATAACCCTAACAAATATTCAAAACTACAAACCAGCAAAACTATGAAATACTTAGAAAAATAAGTATTTTTTTTCATTAACGAATTTGGTATAATCAAAATAATTAAAGAAAGAACTTTAATACAAAACCAAGAAAGGAAAAATAATCTAACAATGAAAAAAACAATAATACTAACAGGCGCATCAAGTGATATAGGTTTAACACTAATCGAATATTTAAAAGACGACTATAACTTAATACTAATATACAACACTCACAAAAACAAATTAAAAAAATATGTTGATAACTTATCTGTTATCCACTGTGACTTTGAAAATGAAAGTGAATTATCAAAATTAATAACATACATAAACAAAAAATATGTTAATATCTATGGACTTATCAACATAGCTACATTAACAAAAGATACACCTATAGAAAAAATAAACAAAAAAAACTTCTTAAATTCATACACCGTTAACGTATATGCACCACTAAAATTAATAACAAAACTAAACTTCAAAAACGGTGTAATAATAAACATCTCCTCAACCGATGCATTAGACACATATAACGAATATAATATAATTTACTCACTCACAAAATCCTCACTAATAAAACTAACAGAAATACTATCAAAATACATAAAAAATGCAAAAATATATGCACTAGCCCCTAACTTTATAAACACAAGCATAATAAAAAAAATGGACCCAGTATTTCTAAAAACAGAACTAAAACGAATAAACCAAAAAGAATTAATAGAAACAACTAGCATATCAAAAGTAATAAAAGAATTACTAAACCAAAAAGAAAAAACAGGAACAATATTTAGGATGGATGATAATAATGAATATAGAAAACTTAATTAAAACAAAAGAAAAAGATTTAAAAGATATATTTGAAAACCTAGAAGAAATATCTTACATAAACAGTAAAAAAGTATTAGACGCTTTTCATGAATATAACCTAAGTGAATTACACTTCACACAAACAACTGGCTATGGCTATGGAGACATCGGTAGAGAAATAATAGAAAAAATATATTCACACATTTTTAAAAGTGAAGATGCCTTAGTAAGAAACCAATTTGTATCAGGTTCCCACGCACTATCAGTTGCCCTATTTGCCATACTAAGACCAAACGATACACTACTATCAATAACAGGACTTCCATACGACACATTACACGAAGTAATAGGAATAAACGAAAACAAAAGTAGCCTAAAAAGTTATAACATAAATTATGAACAAATAGATTTAATAAATAATGACTTTGACTATAACAAAATAAAAGAAACACTAACAACAAAAAAAATAAAACTAATAGAAATCCAACGTAGCAGGGGCTACAGCGAAAGAAAAGCAATAAGCATTGACTCACTAGAAAAAGTTATAAAATTTATAAAAGAAATAGATAAAAATGTAATAATAATGGTAGATAATTGCTACTGTGAATTTGTAGGAACTAAAGAACCAATAGAAGTAGGTGCAGATATCTGTGTAGGATCACTAATAAAAAACCTAGGTGGAGGTATTGCCCCTAATGGAGCATACATAGTTGGAAAAAAAGAATTAATAGAACTATGTGGAGAAAGACTAACCTTACCAGGAGAAGGAAAAGAAGTAGGCCCAACTCTAGGAATAAATAAATTAATACTAGAAGGACTTTATCTAGCCCCAAACGTAGTTAAAGAGTCACTAAAACTAAACATATTAACAAGCTATATTCTAGAATATTTAGGTTATGAAGTAGAACCAAAATATAATAGCACTCACTCTGACATAGTACTCACAATAAAATTTAAAAAAGAAGACTTACTAATTAAATTCACAGAAGGAATCCAAAAAGGCTCAGCAATTGATGCACACATAACCCCAATACCTGCTCCAATGCCTGGGTATAAAGACAAAATAATAATGGCTTCAGGTTCATTTACACAAGGTTCATCAATAGAACTATCATGTGATGGCCCTCTAAGACCCCCTTACATAGCATACATGCAAGGATCTCTTACATATAACTATGGTAAACTTGGTTTAATAGAAGCACTAAATAAAATAATAAATAATTAAAAAATGCAAATTTTTTGCCCATACCAAAATCACAAAAAAGAATAATATAAACTAGGAGGTAGAAAAAATGCTAGAATTTACACTAATAAGAAATATACTAATAATAGCAATGGCCAGTAGCATTATATCAACCTCACTAATACAAAGACTCAAAGAAGGAACAAAAAGTAAAAAATACATGTTATTAAAAAGTTTTATAATATCAATGATAATAGGAATATGCTTTAGTCTTACATTTTCAAACATAACTATAATATATGCTTTATGGGTAGGACTAATAAGCTTTATAGGTGCAGACGCAATATACAAAATGTTTGAAGATAAAATATTCGCCTCTTTTAGTGAACTAGAAAATGTTATCTATATTGAAAGGGGTAAAAATAAATGATTTTAAAATACCCAGTGAACTACATAGCCATAACCCAATACTTTAAAACAGGTGTCCATAATGGAATAGATTTAGGATGGAACTCTAACTATGGCGGACCAAATCAACCAGTATATGCAGCATACGAAGGAACTGTAATCGCAGTAGAAAAAAACTATAATCAAACTGACACCTCAGGTGGCTCATATGGTAACTATGTAAAAATAAGACATGAAAACAACATAGACACACTATACGCTCATTTAAAATATGGTTCAGTAACAGTAAACATAGGAGACAAAGTAACAACATCAACACAAATAGGCGAAATGGGTAACACCGGCTATGCATTTGGTAACCACTTACATTATGAAGTATTTTTAAACAACGTAAAAGTTAACCCAGAAAACTATACATACGTATTTCCTGGACAAATCACATCTTCTGATAAAGAAGCAACAAAAGGCTTACTATATTACACCCCGCCTACACCACCCTCACCCCCAAATGAAGAAGAAACAAAAGAAGAACTAAAAAAACAAATAAAAGAACTAGAAGACAAAATTGCACTACAATCAAAAGAAATAGAAGTACTAAAAGAAGAATTAAAAGAAAATGAAAATTACGTCTTCACATACAATGTAAAAAAAACATCACTCTATGAAATAGAACTATATGATGGAGAAATCTTACTAATAAGAAACAATAACCCTGAAGAGACTGAATAAAAAAATTTAGTCTCTTTTTATTATAAAAAAATTTTTCTAAATAATACCAAAAATTAATCGTCATAAACATTGACGAAATTTGTCAAAATTGGTATTATAATATAAGTAGAAAGAGGGTTATTATAATGAAAAAAACAATTGCAATAATAGGCGTAATATTATTTTTATCAGCTGGAACTGCCATTAGTTACAAAAATGTAGACACAATAGTTAAAACAAACAACCAAGAATATTATTCACTACCAGAAGCAAGTGACTTTAATAACGAAGTACTATATAAATGCGTAATAGACGAATATAACAAAAATCATGCTGACAGTGAAAAAGACACATCATACAAACTAACACAAGATGAACTAGAAAGCATAACTACTTTAACATGCGAGGGAAGTACTAAAGGTGGAAAAATAACAAGCCTAAAAGGATTAGAAAAACTAACAAACTTAACAGACTTAAAACTATACTACATAGATAACGAAGAAACAATAGACTTAACTGCACTAACAAAATTAAAAAACGTAGACATAAACCTAGCACTAAAAGCAAAAGAAATTAAATTTTACGAAGAAAACCAAATAGAAAAAATAAAACTATACAACATATCAAACCTAACATCACTTGACTTAACAAAATTACCTAACTTAAAAACAGCAACTCTAAGCTTAACAGGCCTAACAAGCTTTACTCAAAATAGTGTAGTAGAAAACCTAGTATTATCAGGAACAAAATTAGATGCAGTAGATTTATCTCAACTAACAAACTTAAAAACACTAGATATATATGCTAACTACAACATGACAGACATAACATTACCAACTTTAAATAACATAGAATATTTTAGACTTACTGGACAAAAAACAACAACAAACTTAAGCTTTCAAAATCCAGAACAAGAAGTTCCATCACTAAAAACATTCATAATATCAGGAACTTCAGTAAACCCTAATATAGACTTTACAAAATACCCTAATCTAGAAGAACTAACACTACAATACACTAGCATAAATAGAAACATAGACTTATCAAAATGTACAAACATAAAAAAAGTAGACCTAACTGACAGTGACATAACTGGAGAAATAAACATAAATTCAAGTGCATTAACAAGCCTACTTGGAAGCGATAACCAAATAACAGGTGTAACACTAACTAATACAGAAAATCTAAAAACAATAAACTTAAATAAAAACAAAATATCTAAAATAGACTTAACTTCAAGTCCTGCATTAACTGAATTAAATTTAAGTGACAATGCTCTAACATCTCTAGACGTATCACAAAACAAAAACTTAAACAAAACGAACATAAACAATAACCCATTTAAAGGACAAGACATAATAGTATACAAAAACACAAACGCAGATTTAACAAACAAATTAGTAGAAACAGAAACTAATAAACTAAACATAGTAAAACAAAGTGAAAATAAACTAAATAGATTATTCTCAGTAAATTCAAATAACATACAATTAACACCAACTACAAAAAGTGAAGAATTTAACAAAAATAACTACAATACAATAAACAAAGTAACTGCTAATTTAAACACAAAAGGAGACTATACACTAACTGCAACATATGCTCATGAACTAACTAATAATGAAAAAATAGACAATAACTCATATAAATACACTGCATCATTTAACGTATCAGTAATAGAACTAACAAGCGATACATATAATGTAGACGAAGAAAACGAAGTAATAAACATAGGCCACGACGAACTAAATGACGAAATATTAGAAAAACTAACACTAAGCACAGAAAAAGATGGCCTAACAGTTAAACGTGAAGACAACAAAGTAGTAATAAAATATAACGAAGAAACACTAAAATCATTTGACATAATAAACTACACATCAGATACTTATGACTTAAGTAAAGACTACATATATGTTGGAACTGAAGAATTTGACGAATCAAAAATCACTGTATCAAACTGTGAAAAAACATACGATGAAGCCCAAAAAGAATTAACAATAAAACATAATGGTAAAACAGTAAAAACAATAAAAATAATAGACGTAAAATACACTGACTACACAGGCGACTCAAGTTATGTTTATATAGGAACAGACACTGATATAGACGAATCAAAAATAGTAACAGATACTCTTGTAACAAAAGAACTAAAATCTGACACTAACCAAATAGAACTAAAATACAACGAAGAAACTATTGCTACACTAGACATAGTAAAAATATCAAGTAGTGACTATAAACTTACTAACGACTACGTATACACATTTATAGAAACCATTGAACCTACAAAAATAACAGTAACAAATGGAACAAATGAAGTATCAGATAATACTTTAACAATAAAACATAACGAAACAGTAATAACATCACTAGACATAATAACTCTAAGTTCTACTGACTATCAAATCAAAGACAAATACATTTATGTAGGAAAGAAAACAGGAGATTACGACACATCAAAAATAGACACAAAAACAACAAACAAAGTAACACTAGAAACAGAAGAAAACAACCTAACAATAAAATACAATGACGAATTAATAGACGAAATTCCAATAATAAGTTACACTTCAGAAAAATATGACCTATCAAATGAATATATAGACTACGGAACAAGTGAATTTACTTATGACGGAATAGAAGTAACAAACGGAGAACTATACTACACTGATGGTATTTTAAGCCTAAAAGCAAAAGATGGAACAGTACTAGAAACAACAAAAATACTAACATACACATCAAGTCACTACCATCTAACTAACGACTACATCTATCTAGGAACAAGTAACTTTGACGAATCTCTAATAAACCTAACAAACGTAACATTAGACACACAAGAAAAAGGAAAACTAAAAATAAAATACAATGATACAATAATAAAAACATATGATTTATTAGAAATAAAATTTAGTAGTGATATAGAAGTATCAAATGAACTAATAAACATAGACAAAATACCAGGAGACTTAAACTATGAAGACTTCATGTCTAAAATAGAAGAAAAAAGTAATGACTTAACAATAACAATATACAAAGGCGACCAAAAAATAGAATCAGGAAAAATGGAACATGGAATGCATTTAGTAGTAACATACAAAGACACTGATACAGAACTAGAAAGATTTACAATATCAGACTACTACCTAGAATTTAATGAAGAACTAGACATGGACACACTTAACCATGAAATAACATTCCATAAATTAACAAACAATAATGCAATAACTATAGAAGAACTACTAACAAAAATAACAACAAACGGAACAGTAAAAGTTCTAAAAAATGGAGAAACAGAAAAAGATAGAACTGAAAGTATTGCAACAGGGGACAAAATACAAATAACACTAGGAGAAGACGAAACAATTTACTACACAGCCATTGTAAAAGGCGACATAAACGGTTCTGGAAGTGTAACATCTTCAGACTTACAAAAACTACTTGATAAACTAGCAGGAAAAATAACCCTAACAGAACTAGAAGAAAAAGCTATAGACTTAAACAACTCAAACTCATTAACATCAAGTGATTTAAGTAAATTACTAGACTTCCTAGCTGGAAAAATAGGAGGAGACGAACTATAATGAAAAAAATAATAAACTATTTATTACTAAGTTTAATAATACTTTTACCTATAAAACTAAACGCCGCTAGTGGTAGATTAGATGTAACTTGTCCTACTACTGCTGAACCTGGACAAACAATAAGTTGTAACATATCACTAACAGCTACCGAAGGAACACTAAAATCAACTGAAGCAGACTTTGACCTAGGAGGATTAACATACGTAAGTTTTACTTCTCCATACATATCAAGTAGTCGTTTTGAAGTATCAACAAAAAGAATGGTAATAGGAATAAATGATGACGTAACTTCAACTGTATCACTAGGAGAACTAAACTTAACCGTTCCAAGTAGTGCATCAAATAACCAAACATACACTGTATCTTTTTCAAACATAATATCATCCTCAGATACATATGAAGACGTATACATAGAATCAGCTTCTAGTGTAATCACAGTAAAAATAAAATCTACAATAAACACACTAGATTCACTAACAATAGACAAAATAAACTTTGTATTTAACAAAGATACACTAACATACAACTTAAACACAGACGAAAGCACAATAAACATCAGTGCAACAAGAACTGACCCACTATCAATAATGACTGGAGACATTGGACAAAAAACACTAAACTATGGCCTAAACACATTCAAAATAACAGTAACAAGTGAAAGTGGTGTACCTCGTGTATATGTATTAAACATAACTAGACCAGAGCCAGCTAAACCATCCCCAAGTCCAAGTGGAGGTAATAACCAAAGTACAAATAACAACACAAACAATAATCAAGGACAAACACCTGCAAAAAGTAGTAACAACAAACTATCAAGCTTAACAGCAAATGGTAATAAATTAGACATAACAAAAGACGTAATAGAATATAAAATAGAAAACGACGTAGAAAAATTAGACATAAAATATACTCTAGAAGACTCAAAAGCAAAAGTCACAATAACAGGAAACGAAAATTTAAAAGTAGGAGAAAACACAATTACCATAACTGTAACAGCAGAAGACGGTTCAACTAAAACATACACACTAAAAGTAACAAAAATGGAAGCAGGTAAAACTCTAGACACAAATAACTATTTAAAAAGTTTAGAAATAGATAACTACAAAATAGACTTCAACAAAGAAACACAAAAATACACTATTAAAATAAAAAATGAAAAAACACTAAACATAAAAGCAACAGCCGAAAAAGAAACTAGCAGTGTTACAATAATAGATAACACTAATCTAAAAAACAATAGCAAAATAACAGTAAGAGTAACAGCAGAAGATGGAAGCATAAGAGACTACATAATAACAGTAAACGTGTCTTCATTACCTATTATACCTATAATAATCGGATCAATAATTTTAATAGTTGTAGTATTAACAGTAGTAATAATGAAAAATAAAAAGAAGAACTAATCGAAAATGATTAGTTTTTTCTTTAAAAAAAACCTAATAACTGATATAATTATAAAAGAATAGAAAAGAGGGAATTATGAAAAGAATAATAGTATACATTTTATTAATAATAGCATTCACTTCACTAGGCGCAGTAGGACTATTAAACCAACCAGAAGACACAGTAGATAAAAGCATACTAAATAACATTTACTATAAATATAACAACGTAACAGGTAACTATGAAACAGTAGAAATAAAAGAAAAAGAAATAATTTATACTGGCACAATCCTAGACACAAAAGACTGCAGTAACTATACATTTAATAAAGACACAAACATAATAAAACTAAGCTGTGGAAGAGCCATAAGCATCGCAGGTTTCACTGAAGATTTACTAGTATTAACAATAAATAACCAAAATGAATACTATTACAAAAACAATGAAGACAGCTTTAACAAAGAATTCCAAAATTACTTCAAAACAACAATAGATGCATACACCCAATCTGGCCTTACATTACTAAAAGAAAAAGAAATAACTTTTGACGAACTAATAGAAAAAATAACACAAGAAACAGAAAGCTACATATACATAACTAGTGAAAAATGCACAAAAAAATGTATAATAGCAAATAACATAATAGACAAACTAACAACAAGCAAAGAAATATATTACATAGAACTAAACAACCTAACTTCACAAAATCTATCAAAAATAAAAGAAATAACAAACAAAGAACTAACAAAAGAAACACTAGACAAAGAATTCCCAGAAATACTTTTAGTAGGAAATAATAATATAAAAAATATAATAGACTTAAATATAATAGGATTTAACACAGACGAATATACTAACTATTTAGATGATTTTGAGGTAAACAATGAATAAAATAAAAAAAGAAGAAATATTAAAATTAGACAAATACTTTAGACTAGCAAACTATTTATCAGTAGGACAACTATACTTATTAGATAACCCATTACTAAAAAGAAAACTAGAAATAAAAGACATAAAACCAAACGTAGTTGGACACTGGGGAACAGTACCTGCACAAAACTTTATATATGCACACCTAAACAGAATAATAAAAAAATATAACTTAAACATGATATTCATATCAGGCCCAGGTCACGGAGGCCAAGCATCCACAAGTAACACATACCTAGAATCAACTTACTCTGAAACCTATCCTAACATAACAGAAAATGAAGAAGGACTAAAAAAATTCTTCAAACAATTTAGTTTCCCAGGTGGAATAGGAAGCCATGCAACACCAGAAACTCCAGGAAGCATAAACGAAGGTGGAGAACTAGGCTATAGCCTTTCACATGCTTATGGTGCAGCACTAGATAATAAAGACCTAATCGTCGCGTGTGTAATAGGAGACGGAGAAGCAGAAACTGGCCCACTAGCCGCTTCATGGCAAATAAACAAAATAATAAACCCAAAAACAGACGGAACAGTATTACCAATTCTAAACTTAAACGGTTACAAAATAGCAAACCCAACTGTACTATCAAGAATAAGTAATGAAGAACTAATCTGTTACTTTACTGGTCTAGGCTATAAACCATATATAGTTGAAGGAAACGACCCAATAAAAATGCACAAAAAAATGGCAAACACACTAGACGAAATAATAAAATACATACAAAAAATAAAAAAAGAAATAAACCATCGTAACTTTAGACCATACTACCCACTAATAATACTAAAAACACCAAAAGGCTGGACAGGCCCAAAAGAAGTAGAAGGTACCTTTAAATCACACCAAGTACCAATACTAGTAAACAAAGATAACATAGCAAACCTACCACTTCTAGAAAAATGGCTAAAAAGTTATAAACCAGAAGAACTATTTAACGAAGACGGAAGCATAAAACAAGAAATAAAAGACTTAATCCCACCTAAAGACAAAAGAATGGGAAGTAACAAAATAGCAAATGGTGGCTTACTTCTAAAAGAATTAAAAACACCAGAACTAAAAAAATGTGGAATCAATATAAAAAGAGGAATAACAGAATGTGAAAGCACACGTGAACTTGGTAACTACATAAAAGAGTTAATAACACTAAATGAAGAAAATAAAAACTATAGAATATTTGGACCTGACGAAGCCTTATCAAATAGACTAAACAATGTATTTGAAGTAACATACAAACAATGGGGTGCAAAAATACTAAAAAAAGACGAACTACTAAATAGAAGTGGTAGAGTAATAGACAGTATCTTATCAGAACATGTCTGTGAAGGTTTGTTAGAAGGCTACATACTAACAGGAAGACATGGTATGATTAACAGTTACGAATCATTTGCTAAAATCATAGATTCAATGATAAGCCAACATGCTAAATGGCTAAAAGTAACAACTGCCACACTATGGAGAAAAGACATAAGCTCACTAAACATACTACTAACCTCACATGTATGGCAACAAGACCATAATGGCTACACCCATCAAAACCCAGGATTTATAAACAACTTATTAACATCAAAAAATAACCTAGTAAGAATATACTTACCATTTGATACAAACACACTAATAACTACATTTGACAAAGTAACAAAAACAAAAAACAAAATAAACGTAATAATCGCATCAAAACACAAAAGGCCTGAATGGTTAACAATAGATGAAGCAATAGAACACTGCAAAAAAGGAATAGACATACTAAAATGGGCAAGCACTAATGAAGGAAAAAATCCAGACATAGTACTAGCTTGTGCAGGAGACACACCAACTCTAGAAGTTCTAGCAGCAGTAAGCATACTAAAAGAAAAACTACCTAAACTAAAAATAAGAGTAGTAAATGTAGTAGACTTAACAAAACTAGAATCAAATGAAAATAATCCACATGGACTATCAGATAAAGAATATGATAAACTATTCACAAAAGACACACCAATAATATTTGCGTTCCATGGTTACCCAAATGTAATACATTCACTAACCTTTAATAGAACAAACAGAAACATGCATGTACTAGGTTACATAGAAGAAGGAACAATAACAACACCATTTGACATGAGAGTACTAAACAAAATAGACAGATACAATATAATACTAGACATAATAAAATATGTTCCAAAACTAAAAAAAGAAACAGAACTAAAAAAATATTGTATAGACATGCTAAATCGTCACAATAACTACATAATAAAATATGGTAAAGAATTACCAGAAATATCTAATTGGAAATGGAAATGAGATGCACTATTGCATCCCATTTTACTTTTGTGTTGCATATTCTTGAACCCTAGGATAAGCTTTCATAACATTAGTTAACCCTAAAAGATAATCAATGCTAGTATTATAGAAAATAGCAAGCTTAATCAAACCATCATAAGAAAGTTGATATTCGCCATTTTCAATCCTAGAATATTGAGCTTGAGTAATACAAAGAACATCAGCAACAACAGTTTGCTTCAAATCTCTGTCTTCTCTTAAATCACGTATTCTTAACAATTTTCATCACCTGCCTTTAATTGTTACATATTATAAAACACATATTGACATATATGTAGAAAACGTATAAAATAATAATTAGTATAAAAAATAAGCATAGATAACAAAATAATAGTGTAGGTGGAATATGAAGAAGAATTATTTAATTATAGGGGTAGTAAGTATACTTATTTTAACAGTAAGTGTAAGTTTAGGTTACTGGATGGCTTACATAGAAGGTAATGGTGCACCAATAGACCTGACTGCCCAAGACTTAAAAATAGTATTTGACGATAATGGAAACATTGAAGCAAATAACATAGAACCAGGTTGGACTTACAAAAAGACATTTTCAGTAACAAGCAAGACAAATGAAACATATGAATATAAAATAATAATAAAAGACTTAATAAATACATTTAAAACAGATTATTTAAAATATAAAATAACAAGTTCACATGGATATACAATGGACAAATTTGAAGTATTACCAAAATCAGAAACAGCAAAAAAAATTAGTTTAACAGGAAATATAAAAATAGAACCAAGTGAAGTACAAGAATATACAATAGAATTTATCTATGAAACAACAACAGAAGACCAAAGTGAAGATATGGGAGCAACACTGAGTGGAACATTATTTATAGGTGAAGGAGATAAACCATTCCTAGCACAAGACTTATTTACAACAAAATACACAAGTGAAGAATTAAGTAAGAAAAGAAGTGACTTCTCCACAATAGTAACTGAAGGTAGTGTATACACGGAAGATGGAAACTATACTGAGGGAAGTAAACCTGTATACTATTTTGCAGGAAACGTAGAAGACAACTGGGTATATTTTGCAAACTACTACTGGAGAATCATAAGGTCAGACGAAGACGGAGGATTAAGGCTATTATACGCAGGAGAAAGTCCAGAAAGCGAAACAGCATACATAATGAATAGCGGAAACATTGAAAGTGATGGGTATCTTGCTTATAATGAAAATGCCTATTACAATCCAGCATATGTAGGTTATATGTATAGTAAAGGAAGTAGTTTATCAGCAATAAGAGAAAATGAGGAATCTAGTCTAATAAAGACAGAATTAGAAACATGGTATACAAGTAACTTACAAAGTTATGATAAATATATAAGTAAAACAGCAATATATTGTAATGATAGAAGTACACAAGAAGGATGGAGTTCAAGTGGAGAAATGAATTATAACGGAGAAACTAAATTTTGGGAAAATGACTTAGATAATACAAAGAACCATCCATCATTTAAATGTGGAGTAAATGGTTCAGGTAGTCTAAATTCAGATTCTTCTGATGTAGAGAGAAAGAAAGATATGTTTAGTGTAAGCGGAACTTCTGGAGGAAATGGAAAACTAACAAAACCAATAGGATTGATAACTGCAGACGAAATAGTGTTTGCAGGAGGCTTCCGCGCAACTGACAACCCAGATGCTTACTACTATAGAAACGCTTCCGGAGGAAGTTCAACCGGTGATGAGTGGTGGTGGACAATGAGTCCGTTTCGGTTTAATGGCTACTACCCGTATATGTTCGGTGTGGGCGGATCTAGCGACGCTGGCTATTTGGGTAACGATGGCCTCTGGGATTCGAGTGGCGTCGTGCGTCCAGTAATTTCCCTACAAGGCTGTGTAACAATGCAAGGTAGTGGAACAGCAGACGACCCATATAAAGTAATAAAAGAATGTCCATTAACAGCTGGAAGTTTAGGAGAAACAAAATATGCGAGTGCTGGTAAAAGAAGTAGCTTTGATAGTACAGTAACAGCTGGTAATGTATATACAGAAGATAGTAATTATACCGAAAATGGAAACAAAGTATGGTACTGGGCAGGAAATACAGAAGATAACTGGGTATATTTTGCAAATAAATATTGGAGAATCATAAGAACAAATGAAGATGGAGGATTAAGACTATTATACGCAGGAAGTAGCCCAACAGCTGAAGATGCATATATAAGTACAATGGCATACAATCCAACATATAATAATACGACATATGTAGGTTATATGTATAGTACAGGAAGTAGTTTGTCAGCAATAAGAGGAAATGGAACAAGTAGTCCAATAAAGAGTACTTTAGATAATTGGTATACAAGTGATTTGCAAAGTTATGATAAGTATATAAGTAAGACTGCAATATATTGTAATGATAGAAGTACACAAGATGGATGGAGTTCAAGTGGAACAATGTACTATAACGGAAGAACTAAATTTTATACAAATAAATCAGATAATTCAAAGAACCATCCATCATTTAAATGTGGAGTAAATGGTTCAGGTAGTCTAAATACAGATTCACCTGATGCTGAAAGGAAGAAGGATATGTTTAGTGTAAGCGGGGCTTCAGGCGGTAACGGAGCTCTAACAAAGCCAATAGGTTTGATAACAGCAGACGAAATAGTGTTCGCAGGAGGCTTTTATGGAACTAATAACCCAGATGCTTACTACTATAGAAACTCAAGTGGTGGTAGTTCAACCGGAACGAACTGGTGGTGGACAATGAGTCCGTATGGCTTCGACGGCAGCAGCAGCGTCGCGTACGTGTTTCACGTGATCGGTTCTAGCGACGCAGGTCAGTTGAACAGCGACATCGTCAGCAATGCGAGTGGCGTCGTGCGTCCAGTAATTTCTCTGAAATCTTGCGTTCAATTAAAAGGTTCAGGAACAACTGATAGTCCATATGAAGTAGTAGAATTTGGAGATTCAGATTCATGTGCAGTAGCAGAAAATTAAAAATTAAAAATTAAAATATATTATGCAAATTTAAGATACCACTTTAAATTTGCATAATTTTATTATATAATTATTTTGAGGTGACAAGAAGAAATGAAAGAATATATAAATAGAAATATTGAAAAACATATTAAAGAAATTTCAGACATATTTCCAGTTATAATGATAACTGGTGCTAGACAAGTTGGAAAATCTACATTATTAAATTACATAGTTCCAAAACAAAAAAAGAATGTTAATTTCGTAACATTAGATAATTTAGATTTGCGTGCACTAGCTAAAGAAGATCCAGAATTATTTCTAGAAACATACCCTACCCCACTAGTAATTGATGAATTTCAATATGCACCAGAATTATTATCTTATATAAAATTAAAAGTAGATAAATATAGATTAAATGAATTTAATAGTAATAAAAATAGTAACGGAAATTATTACTTAACTAGTTCACAAAGCTTCATTTCAATGAAAAATATTAGTGAATCTTTAGCAGGCAGAGTTGGAATAATTGAACTACTAGGCTTATCAACAAGAGAAATTTTTGATGAAGAAAGTAAACCTTTTATACCAGATATAGAAAAATTAAAAAAATCTAAAGAAAGTAAAAAATTAAACATTATAGAATTATATGAAAGAATATATAAAGGAAGTTACCCTGAAATATATAAAAATAAAATAGAAAACGTAGAAAATTTTTATGAAAGTTATATTCAAACATATATAGAAAAAGATATAAGAAAAGCGTTAAATATAAAAGATGAATTAAAATTTAAAAAATTTATGAACTCTCTAGCCGCTAGAACTGGTCAAGAATTAAATTTAAGTGACATAGCAAATGACGCAGAAATATCAGTTCCAACAGCAAATGATTGGCTATCTATATTAGTTAACAGTGGAATAATTTTTTTACTCGAACCTTACAGCAATAACTTATTAAAAAGAATAGTAAAAAGACCAAAAATATATTTTCTAGATACTGGTCTTGCATGCTACTTAACAAAATATCCAAATGCCCAAATATTAGAATCCAGTGCATATTCTGGACATATATTTGAAACTTATGTAATAAGTGAAATAATAAAATCATTCATAAACAATGGAATGAATCCCAAAAGATATCTTTACTATTATAGAGATAGTAACAAAAATGAAATTGACTTATTAATTGAATATGAAAATAAATTATACCCAGTAGAGATAAAGAAAAATAAAAAACCAGACAAAGATAGTATAAAAAACTTTAAAGTATTAGATAACTTACATAAAAATATTGGTAATGGAATAGTGCTATGTAATACGAATACAATTTTTCCTATAAATAAAACAAACTTCGCTGTACCAATTACTTATATTTAAAAAAAATGCAAATTTAAGATACCACTTTAAATTTGCATAATTTTTCATTAACTTTTGACAAATTGTACTTAATATGGTATAATGTAAACAGTTAAAAGGGGAAATATGGTATGGAAAAATTTTTAAAAAGAAAAGAAACAATATTAACACTATGGAAACATGACAAAAACTTTCTAGAAACACTTTCATCAGAAGAATTATTTATATTAATATTTACTTTCATAAATGATACTGACATAAGAGAACTAATAATAAAAGACAGTGACTTTATAATAAATAGATGTGGTTTTGACTATGACATGTATAACTACTTCACATTACTTGCATTAAAACTAGGAAAAGTAAATGTAGAAAAATGTGATGATATATTAAATAGAACAGTAAAAAAAATATTCTCAAGTAAAACACTAATACTTCTAATGAAAAAATATAAAGAAATAAAAACAAACGGTATAATACCTAAAGAAGAATTATTTAACAAAATACTAAACGACTTAGAAAAAAGAGATACAGAAGAATCATCAACAATCCTATTTGACCTAGCAATATTCCCAGACTTTGCAATATTCTTAAAAACAAATCACAGGGTAATATCAACGCTAATAGAAGCATATCAAATATATGCTCCAGAAGTTATGAGTAGCAAAATATTTAATGGAAGCACAATAATAGGTAAACTATTAAAAGAAAACAATGAACAAATAATAGCAAACTACTTAAAAGAAATACTAAAAGACAAACATATATCAACTCGTGACATAAAAATGATAGGTGGAGGTTCCACATCACTAGTATATAAAATAAGAGACTTAGTAATAAAATTTGGAGAAACAAGACACAACAGAAAAATATACATAAACCATAGAATATTAGCATCTCTTTATAGAAAATTAGAAAGAAACGAACTAAACGAAGAACTATTCTATATAGAAGTAATGAAATACGCAATAACTGGAGACGTAACACCAGAAGAAAGAGATGAACTAAAAAAAGACCTATACGAACAAGGACTAATCTGGGATGACGATAAACTAGAAAACTGTGGTGTCCTAGTAGATGGAGACGAAAACACTTCTCCAACTGATATAGACTATAGTGAAGTAGCCGGAATAATAAATAACGAATATAGAAGAGAACAATTCATGAAAAGAAAAAGAAAAGTAGTCGTAATAGACAACGATGATATAAGATTTAACCCAATGATCTCTAGTAGATAAATCTGTGTTTAAAAACATAGATTTTTTCTATATTTAACAAAAATGTATCTCAAATCCAATTTAACATATAATATAAAAGAAATGCTTGATTTTTTTAACAAATAAGCATATTATATACATTAAAATTACAAAAAAACCAAAAAAAATGTTTTTTATTAAAAAATATATGATAAAATTAACATAGAAAAGAGTTGATAAAATGAAATTATTAAAAGTCACAGCCAATAATTTTAAATTATGTGATAAAAACTTTACAATATCTTTTGTTCCAACAGGTAATAAAACATCACTAGATAAAGAATTTGAATTACATGAAATAGCAGAAGATTTATACGTATTTAGCACACTAGGAATAATTGGTAAAAACGCATCAGGAAAAACTACAGTAGTAGAACTATTATCAATAATATATGATATCTTTTCAAACTATAGAATTAACACATCAAAAAATATTTTTAAATTTATTGATAAACCACTTAACTTAGACATAACATTTTTTCATAATGGAACAATATATAGATACATAACAAATTTATATAAAAATGAAAATTCAGTAGACAATACATCTATTTTCTTTAAAAATGAAAAATTATATAAAAGAGAATATAAAAAAGCACACATAAGAGAATTATTTAATTATGACAAATTCGAAGAAATAAAATCAGAAATAACACTACCAGAAGATACATCAATAATATATTTACTACTAAAAGATATAAAACTAAGAGGAATCTATTGTCCAAGTGATGATTACATGTATAACGATTATGCACAAGCATTCAACATATACAAACTTTTAGATAACAATCTACAAATTATAAATTCAATATTAAAAATGTTTGATGAACACTTAGAAAATATAAAAATGATAAATGAAAATAAATACAAAATCATTTATACAAATGGAACTACTAAAGAAACAACAAATTCTGAACTCTATCAAATATTATCAAGTGGAACAACTAAAGGATTTGGTTTATTCACATATGTAGTATACTCACTAAAAACAGGAACAGATTTAATAATTGATGAAATAGAAAATCATTTTCATAAAACTTTAGTAGAAAATTTAGTTAATTTATACAAAGACAAATCAGTAAACAAAAATAATGCAACACTAATTTTTACAACACATTACTGTGAAATACTTGATTTATTTAATAGAAGTGATAATATTTACATAAGCAAATATGAGAAAAAAATAAAATTAGAAAACATGCATACAAACTATAAATTCAGATCAGAATTATCTAAAAGTAATAAATTTTATAGAAATGAATTTGATACGAACGTAAGTTATGATGCGCTAATGAATTTTAAAAAGGAACTAATGAAATAATAACAAAAAAAGAAAGGCAAAAATAACTATGGAAATAAATGGTAAAGAATATAAAATAGAAGACATAATAGAAGAAATAGACATAGACAAAAACATACCTCTAAAAAGAAAAAACGGCCTAGTTTTAAGAAACTCTCAAATAGAAACACTAAAAAAATACAACATAAACTACGAAAACTACCCATCATTAAACAGTCTAATAACAGAAATAGAAGACATACTAACAGAAGAAAAAAGCATAGAAGAACTAGAAAACCTTAGTGAAGAACTACAAGAAATAGAATATTATAACTACACAAACAAATAACTCTTTAAAACATAGACTTTAAACCAATATTTTGTTAAAATATATAAAGAATAATAAGAGGAGTCACACATATGAAAAATGATTGGTATTTATTAGAAGAAAAAGAAATAATGACAAAATTAAACACTACCAAATCTGGCTTAACAGAATATGAAGCAAGAGAAAGGCTAAACACACATGGAAAAAATGTACTACCAAAAGGAAAAAAGAAAACATTCATTGAAGTATTTATAGATGAATTTAAAAGCCCAATAGTAATAATACTACTAATAACAATGGTACTATCATTCCTCGTAGGCGAAACACTAGACGCTATATTCATACTAGTAGTAGTAATATCAGATGCTCTACTAGGTTCCATCCAAGAATGGAAAAGCAACAAAAACGCAGAAGCCTTAGCAAGTCTAGTAAAAATAGAAGCAACAGTAATAAGAGACGGAAAAGTAGAAGTAATAGATGCGGAAAACCTAGTACCAGGCGATGTAGTCCTAATTGAATCAGGAACAAAAGTACCAGCAGACATAAGACTAATAGAAGTTCAAAACCTAAGTATAGACGAGTCACTTCTAACAGGCGAATCAATAGCAAGAGAAAAAAGTGCACACAAAATAACAAAAGAAACAATACTAAACGACCGCATCAACATGGCCTATATAGGTTCATCCGTAATGAGAGGAAGAGCAAAAGGAATAGTAGTAGAAACTGGCGAACACACAGAAATAGGAAAACTTGCAAAAGAAGTACTATACAAAGAAGAAACACCATCTCCACTACAAATAAGAATGAAAAAATTCACAAAACAACTAGGTGTCTTAGTAAGCATAATAGCAATAATAATAGCATTCATTTTATACATAAAAAACTATGAACCAAGAGAAATATTCTTCCTAGTAATCGCTTTATCAATATCAGCAATCCCCGAAGGATTACCAATGGTACTAACACTAGCCCTATCAATCGCATCAAACAAAATGGCTAAAAAAAATGTACTAGTAAAAAAACTAAATTCAGTAGAAGCTCTCGGCAGCGCAACAGTAATAGCAAGTGACAAAACAGGAACACTAACAATAAACGAACAAACCGTAAAAAAAATAATACTACCAGACAATAGTGAATATAACGTAACTGGAATTGGCTACAATAATAATGGCGAAATAAAAGGCTCTGACCTATCAAAACTAGACACACTAATAAAAGAAAGCGTATATAATAATGAAGCAAATTTAGAAAAAGTAGGAAAAGAATGGGTAAGTTTTGGCGACACAATGGACACAGCATTACTAGCTTTAGGCTACAAATACAACCTAGACATTAATGCACTAAAACAAGACGTAATAGGAAGAATTCCTTACGAATCAGACGCAGGCTACTCAGCATCATTTTATAAAATTGGTAAAGAAACACACATATGCGTAAAAGGAACCCTAGAAAAAATACTAAACTTTTCCCAAAACATGATAATAGACAACAAACCTGTAAAACTAAACAAAGAAAAAATAAGAACACAAAACGAAAACCTTGCAAGAGACGGCTACAGAGTACTAGCATTTGCAACCGCTAAAATAACAAACTTCAAAGAAAAAGAAACCTATAACCTAGAAGACATACCTAAACTTAACTTTATAGGCCTAATCGCATTCATAGATCCAATAAGACCCGACGCAAAAGAAGCAGTAAAAAAATGCACAAATGCAGGAATAAAAATAATAATGATAACAGGAGATCACCCACTAACAGCATACACAGTAGCAAAAGAACTTGGAATAGCAAAAAATGAAATAGAAGTAGCAACAGGTATCTCCATAGACGAAGAAATACTAAAAGGAGAAAAAAACTTTGACAAATTCATAAAAACAAAAAAAGTCTTTTCAAGAGTAACACCACTACAAAAACTAGAAATAGTAGAATCCTATAAAAGACAAGGCGAATTTATAGCCGTAACAGGCGATGGTGTAAACGACGCTCCCGCCTTAAAAGCAGCAAACGTAGGAATAGCAATGGGTAGTGGAACAGACGTCTCTAAAGAAACAGGCTCAATGATAATAACTGACGATAAATTTTCTTCCATCGTAGGCGGTGTAGAAGAAGGAAGAAACGCCTATAACAACGTAAGAAAAGTAGCATACATGTTATTGTCGTGTGCAGTATGTGAAGTAATATTTTACATATTCTCAATTAGCCTAGGTTACGCTCTACCATTAACCGCAATACAACTACTATGGCTAAACCTAGTAACAGACGGAATACAAGACGTAGCACTTGCATTTGAAGCAGGGGAAAAAGGCGTAATGAAACAAAAACCTAGAAACCCAAACGAAAGCCTATTTGATAGACTACTAATACATGAAATAATTCTCCTAGGCTTATCAATGGGTATAATCGTCTTTGGCGTATGGCTTTACCTAATAGACGTATTAAAAATGAACATAACTACTGGAAGAGGTTACATACTTTTACTAATGGTATTTATACAAAACATCCACTGCTTTAACTGTAGAAGTGAAACAATATCAATATTTAAAAAGCCACTAAAAGAAAACAAAATGCTAATATACGGTGTACTAACAGTATTACTAATTCAATTCATAGTAGTAGAAAATAGTTTTCTATCACACATACTAGAAACAACCCCAATAAAAACAACACACATAATAATACTATTTTTACTAGCAACACCAATAATACTAGTATCAGAACTATTCAAATACTTTGAAAGAATAAAAACACAAAATAAAGAGGTGAAAAAAATATGATGATGCTAACTTGCCTAACTCTACTCATAATAGGATTAATAATTTTAATATTCTTTTCAGACGTATTTGTAGATGCAGCAAGTTCACTATCAATAAAACTAAAAGTACCAAAAATGCTAGTCGCTCTAACAATCGCATCATTTGGAACCTGTGCACCAGAACTAGCAATATCATTTAACAGCATAAGAACTGGAAACGTAGACATGACACTCGCAAACGTAATAGGTAGCTCAATAGTAAACATCCTCCTAATAGTCGGAATAGCCGCAATGGTAAAACCAATAAAAGTAAAAACAAGAACAATAAAAAAAGAATTACCAATACTAGTATTTATAACATTTGCATTTTTCATATTACTAAGCGACAGCGTATTTAAAAAAACAGCAATAAATAACCTAACAAGACCCGAAGCCATAGTACTACTTGCCTGGTTCACGTTCTTTATATATTACATAATAACAGTAGTAAGAAAAGCAAAAAGTGAAGAAGAAGACACACCTAAATTCACATTAAAAGAATCAATAATACTAATTGCATCCAGCCTAGTAGCCATAGTAATAGCATCAGACATAGTAGTGGATAATGCAGTCTTACTAGCTGAAACCCTAGGAATAAGTCAAAAAATAATATCAATGACAATAATCGTAATAGGAACAAGCTTACCAGAACTAATCATGACAGTCGCATCCGCAAGACGTGGAGAATTTGACATGGCTGTAGGAAACATAATAGGAACAAACATCTTTAACATATGCATAGTCCTAGGCTTACCAGTAAGCATATATGGAACCATAACAAGCCCATCATTTAACCTAGTAGACACATCAGTAGTACTACTAGCAGCAGTAATATTTTACATATTCGGAAGAAGCGATAAAGAACTATCAAGACGCGAAGGTTTCCTAATGGTAATGGTATTTCTAATGTACTACCTATACATAATGCTAAACTAAAACAAATGTAACTAATCTGTTACATTTTTTCTTTACATTTAACCCAATATAATGTTATAATACTTTAGGTTTTTAAAAAGAGGGTGACAAAAATGAATATAAGAAATGTAGCAATAATCGCGCATGTAGACCACGGTAAAACAACATTAGTAGATGAACTACTAAAACAAAGTGGAACATTTAGAGACAATGAAACACACGACGAAAGAGTAATGGACTCAAACGACATAGAAAAAGAAAGAGGAATAACTATACTTGCAAAAACAACTGCAGTACACTACAAAGACTACAAAATAAACATAGTAGACACACCAGGACACGCAGACTTTGGTGGCGAAGTTGAAAGAATAATGCACATGGTAGACGGTGTAATTCTTTTAGTAGACGCACGTGAAGGAACAATGCCTCAAACTAGGTTCGTTCTAAAAAAAGCATTAGATGCAAATCTAAAACCAATAGTAGTAATAAACAAAGTAGATAGAGAAAATGTAAGAATAAACGAAGTAATAGACGACGTACTAGAACTATTCATAGACTTAGGTGCAAACGACGAACAAATAGATTTCCCAGTAATATACGCAAGTGCACTAAACGGAACATCAAGTTACAGTGAAGACTTAACAACACAAAAGCACACTATGGACCCAATATTTGAAACAATAATAAAAACAGTACCAGCACCATCTGGAGACCCAACTGCCCCACTAAAATTCCAACCAGCTCTACTAGACTATAACGACTACGTAGGAAGAATGGGAATAGGAACAATAAAAGACGGAACAGTAAAAGTAGGACAAATGGTAAGCTGTGTAAGACTTGACGGAAGCATAAAACAATTTAGAGTACAAAAACTATTTGGATTTACTGGAATAAAAAGAATAGAAATAGAAGAAGCTTCCGCAGGCGAAATAGTAGGAATATCAGGTCTTCCTGACATATCAGTAGGCGAAACAGTATGCTTAATAGGACACGAAGAAGCACTACCAATATTAAAAATAGAAGAACCAACACTACAAATGACATTTGGTGTAAACACAAGTCCATTTGCAGGACATGATGGAACACTACTAACAGCCAGAAAAATAGAAGAAAGACTAAAAAAAGAACTAGAAAGAGACGTATCACTAAGAGTAAAACAACGTGATGCAGAAAGTTGGATTGTAAGTGGACGTGGCGAACTTCACTTATCAATATTAATAGAAAACATGCGCCGTGAAGGCTTTGAACTACAAGTATCAAAACCAGAAGTAATAATAAAAGAAATAGATGGAATAAAATACGAACCATACGAAGACGTACTAATCGAGTGTCCAAACGAAACAGTTGGAACAGTAATAGAAAGTTTAGCTCCTCGTGGAGGCGTAATGTCAAACATGAAAGCAGGAGACACAACAACAAAACTAGAATACGTAGTACCATCAAAAGGCCTAATAGGATTTACAAACGAATTCATAATACTAACAAAAGGTTACGGAATAATAAACCATACATTTAAAGAATATGGTCCACTAACAAACACAAGTGTAGGAGAAAGAAAACTAGGCGTACTAGTATCTATGGAAAACGGAAAAAGCACAAGCTACGCTCTAGGTGCATTAGAAGACAGAGGAATAATGTTTATCGAGCCAGGTGTAGACGTATATGAAGGTATGATAGTAGGCGAAAACAATAGAGACAACGACTTAGCTGTAAACGTAGTAAAATCTAAAAACCTAACAAACACAAGAAGTGCAAGTAAAGATCACACAGTAGTTTTAAAAAGACCAAAAACACTAACACTAGAAATTGCTCTAGACTACATAAACTCTGACGAACTAGTAGAAGTAACACCTAAAACATTTAGACTAAGAAAAAAGATACTAAACACTGAACTAAGAAAAAAAGAAGACGCAAAAAAATAAACCAAAGGTTGTTGATAAACAATGAAAATAAACTATGACCTCGAACTAGAAAAAATAATAAAAGAAAACAAAGAAAAAAACATAAAACCTAAACTACTCTTACACTCTTGCTGTGCTCCCTGTTCATCATCAGTAATAGAAAGACTAAGTGATAATTTCCAAATAACAATATACTACTATAACCCAAACATAGAACCAGAAACAGAATATATATTAAGAAAAAATGAACAAAAAAAATTCATAAAAGAACTAAACAAAAACATAGACTTTCTAGACTGTGACTACGATAACGAAAACTTTAAAAAAATATCATGTGGCCTAGAAAACTTAAAAGAAGGTGGCTATAGATGTCATAAATGCTACACACTAAGACTAGAATCCACTGCACAAAAAGCAAAAAGTCTAGGCTATGACTATTTTGGAACAACACTAACAGTAAGTCCATACAAAAACAGCACAGTACTAAATGAAATAGGTAAAGAAATAGAAACAAAATTAAACATTAAATATCTATACTCTGACTTTAAGAAAAAAGATGGCTACAAAAGATCAATAGAACTATCAAAAAAATACAACTTATATAGACAAAACTACTGTGGATGTAACTACTCAAAAAGAATATAAATAAAAATATAAAATTAACATCAAGAATAATCAAATTTTAACAAATACCTTGTATAAAATCAAAAATTTTATTATAATAATTTATAGTAGGTGAATACAAGTGAAGAATACAAAAGGGTATAAAATATTTAACTTTATAATGAAAATAATTTCCTGGTGTATAATGACTATTTTATTACTTATAGGCTTATTCCTAATAACTTACATAATAATAAACAAAGCATCACAAGCAAAAGGAGAAAACTCACCAATAGGACTTTATACAATAATAAGTGGTAGTATGACGCCAAAAATACAAGTATACGATGTTGTATTTGTAATGAAAAAAGATCCTAATGAAATTGAGCCTGGAGATATAATCTCTTATTATAGTGAAAAAACTCAAATATTTGGAACAACGCCAGTAACACACAGAGTAGTAGAAAAATTTAATACAAACAATGGTATAACATTCAGAACCAAAGGGGATGCAAATCCAACAGTTGATGATGAAATAATAAAAAGTGAAAACGTAATAGGAACAGTAAGATTTATAATACCAGCACTAGGTAGATTACAATTCTTCCTAGCAAGCAAAGCAGGATGGCTAATAGTAATACTAATTCCAGCATTAGGTATAATAATTTATGACATTATAAAGTTATTTAAACTAATAAAAGTAAAAAATAAAATGGATGAAGTAAACAAACTAACAAATGAAGAACCAAAAATAACTACAAGAACAAAAAAACGTAGATAACCTAAGATATTTCTTAGGTTTTTAATTGACAACCAAAGTAAAAAATGATACTTTAAACTTATGGGGGAACAACATGAACAAAAGAATTTTTTATCTATCACTAGAAATAGTATTACTAATAATATTTATAATATTATCTTACATATGGTGGGAAATATTTAACCAAGACAAATCAGCGCAAATAGCAGACTACTATAATAATAAACTAACAATAAACACACAACAAACAAAAAACAAAAACATAAACCTAACCATAAACAATAAAAGTAAACTAAAAAAAGAATATAACTTATATTTAAAATACGATAACAATAATAACATAGATAAAAATAACTTAAAAATATCACTAAATAACAAAACATATAACTTAACTAAATTAGAAAACTTCACAAAAGGAAACTTCACATACTACCTAATTAACACATACATGATAAAATCAAATACACAAAACAATTATGACATACATATATACCCAAATGAAAATTTAAACATCAATTTTAACATAGAAGAACTATAAAAATTAACAAATTTAAGTTTATTTAACAAAAAAGTGCAAAAAATATATAGAGATAACTTTTTACATCTTGATAAAACTAAAAAAATATTATAAAATTATAATGATAGTAAAAATAGCAAGCGGGGAAAATGATATGGGATTAGAAAAATTAATAAAAAGAGAAATTAGTATAACCATAGCAACTGTATTGTTAGTAACGACAATATTTATAATGTTTTCTTATGCAATATTTAAAGTGGAAGATGAGGGAGACCCAAACACTATAACTTTTGGTAAAATTGAAATGGCGTTTTGTAAAGATGCAACTTGTAATGATAAACTTACAAATATCGGTAATATAATCGGAACCAAAACAGTAGATGGTGTATCAAGTTACGTTCCAATTTACCCACAAACATTACCTATAGATTATGACTCATTAGAGCCTTACATATTTACACTAACAAATACTGGAGATTTACCATTATATGTAAAAGTATATCTAGAAAGAGATGAAACACCTGGTATACCATTAACTCATGATGGAAAACAATATTCAGAAAAAGTAGATAACAATCAAATACAAGTAGCTTTTGGTGAACAAGGTGTAGATCCAACATCAAAAAATTATGAAGAAGTAGCAAATGCTGAAAATTTACTAGCAGATAGCATAACATTAAATGCAAAACAAACAAAAACATTTAGGTTATACGCATGGCTAGTACCAGATGCACAAAATAGTAGCCAAGGAAAAATATTTGTAACAAAAATAAGTGCAAGAGGAGAATATATTCCAGAACAATAAAACATTTAGACAACTAATCTAAATGTTTTTCTATTATAGAAATAAATTTATAAAAAATTAAAGACATAATTAAAAGAATAATAATACCTGACATAACTAAATTTAAATTAAAAACCTGACTACCATATAAAATCAAATAACCAATTCCAGCCTTACTAGTCAAAAATTCTCCCATAACGACACCAATCATTGAAAGCCCTATATTAATTTTAAAAGTATTTATAATAACTTTATAATTACTAGGAATAACTGCTAACCTTAAAATATCTACTTCACTAGCCCCAAAACTTTTCAAAATCTTAATTCTATTCTTATTAGTATTTTTAAAACCAACATAAATTGACTGAATACTAACAATTAAAGAAATCAAAATAGCCATCAAAATAATACTTCTATCATTAGCGCCAACCCAAATAATCAAAATAGGCCCAAGAGCTACTTTAGGTAAACTATTAAAAATAGTCAAATATGGATCAATAACCCTAGCTAAAAAATCACTCTCATAAAGTATTACAGAAACCACAATACTTATAAAACCAGTAATCAGAAAAGAAATTAAAATCTCTTTCAAAGTAATAAAAATATGCTTTAATAACTCTCCATTCTTAAAAAGATTAACAATACAAGAAACAATTCTACTTGGACAACTTGTAATAAACGAATTAATAATACCATTCCTAGCAAGCACTTCCCAACATACAACTAAACTAACACCAATAAACAACTGAAAAAATAAAATTAAAAACTTTCTTAACTTATATTTTCTTAAAAATCTTCTTTGCTTCTCACTTATCGCCATCAATATCCCTCCACAATAATTCATAATAATGAGTAAACTCTTTAGCTGTCCTATTATGAATTGGTGTAGATTTATCTGTTAACTTAATATCATAAATATTCTTAATCCGAGTAGGCCTATTAGTTAAAACCAAAGCTCTATCAGACATAGAAACAGTCTCTCCAACATCATGTGAAACCATAATAACCGTAATACCTTCACTCTTTATTATATTATAAATATCGTCACTAACTTTAAGCCTACTTTGATAATCAAGTGCTGAAAAAGGTTCGTCTAAAAAAATCAAATCAGGTTTAGTTGCAATAGTCCTAATAAGCGCAACTCTTTGCTTTTGTCCACCAGACAAATTACTAACCTTAGTATTAATAAAATCCTTAAGCCCATACTTACATAATAAATTCTTAACATACAAACTACTTTCCTTAGTCAATTTCTTTCTTACCTTAAGCCCTAACACAGCATTATCATAAACACTAAGCCAAGGAAACAACCCATCATCCTGAGTCATATAACTAGAACTAACCCCATGAGCAAAATTAATACTTCCTGAATAATCATTTTCAAGTCCTGCTAAAATATTTAAAATCGTAGACTTACCACATCCAGATGGACCAATAATAGATAAAAATTCTCCTCTATAAATATCTAAAGAAAAGTTACTAACAGCCTCAACTTCACCATCTAAACTATTGTAACTTTTACACAAATTTCTAACAGATAAAATAATATTATTCATTAAAAGAATTATCTACTATCAAATCAAAATCTACTCTCTTATCTAAAGCATCATTATATTCCATCAAATCAAGTAAATTATTATAAGCATTCTCACTTATATAAGAACTATTCCACCATGAATCAGCATCCTTATATCTTTTAACAGCCTTAACTAAATCATCAAAATTAGTATCTGGAAACTCATCTTTAATAGCAAGCGCTATATCTTTATCACTACTATTATGAACAAAATCTAAAGACTCATTAATAGCCTTAGTAAATTTTTCTATAATATCTTTATTATTCTTAATATAACTTTTCTTAGCATTAAAAACTGTATAAGGTACTTCGCCACTCATAAGCCCTAAAGATGCAAGCACGCAACCATACCCCTCTTTCTCCAAATTGAGTGCATTAGGTTCCCTAAATGTAACGATAAGAATTTTCCTAAACATAAAATTAAATTTCCAACATAACCTTATACCAAGGATGTGATAAAAATTAATAAACTATTAAAAAATAAATATGAATTATATCTAGAACTTGCACTAACAATAAACAAAAACATGTATAACGATAAAACAATAACATATCAAACATATAAACAAACAGAAGATAATTTACTAGAAAAAATCAAAAATAATAATGTAAAAGATGTAGCCAAACTTCCACAATAGATTGACTGGTGTGGAAGTTTAGTTTATAATATAATTGGTGGTTAAAATGATAATTTCATATAAAGAATTAAAAAAACAATATAATTATAGAGAAATACAAAAATTATTAAACGAAAATAAAATATATAAAATTGAAAAAGGAATATATAGTAATACAAAAAATATAAACTATCTAGAACTAATTAATTTTAAATACCCTAATGCAATTTTTACATTAGAAAGTGCTTTCTATTACCATGACCTTACTGACGTAATTCCAGAAAAAACCGTATTAGCAATAAAAAGAGACAGTTGTAAATACATAAACAAAAACATTAAATTTGTATCAACTATTGAAAAGTATTTTAATATAGGAAAAACATCAATAATAGTTGACGGAATTAAAATAAAAATATATGATAAAGAACGAATGTTAATCGAGCTTATTAGAAATAGAAATTCATATGGATTTGACTACTATAAAGAAATAATAAACAACTATAGAAAAATAAAAGAAAAATTAGATATAAGTAAAATAACTAATTACATAAGCATATTCCCAAATGAAAAACATTTATATGAAATTATCATGAAAGAGGTATATTAATGAATTTAACAGACGAAGTACAAAAATATTTAAACAAAGGATTTTCAAATGCTTTAGCAATTTCAAAAGTTTGCCAAGACATCATACTTTATAAAATTAGCAAAAATAATATGAGTGATAAAGTAACTATTAAAGGTGGAGTCGTAATGATGCAATTATCAAAAGACAATCGTCGCGCAACAAGAGACCTAGATATAGACTTTATAAAATATTCATTAAGTGATAAAGCAATAAAAATATTCATAGATAAAATTAGTGATAACGATATCAAATTATCAATAAAAAGCATCAGTGAATTAAAACAATTAGACTATAAAGGAAAGAGAATTTATTTAGAAATATTAGATAATTATAATAATAAACTAGAAACTAAAATAGATTTAGGCGTTCACAAATACCTTGAAATAAAACAAGAAAATATGTATTTTGATTTAAACATTATTGATGATACTGTCTCACTTTTAGCAAACTCTCCTGAACAAATATTCACAGAAAAACTAAAATCCCTTTTAAGGTTTAAAATAACTTCAACAAGATACAAAGACATATTTGATTTCTATTACTTAATAAACGAAACAAACTTTAATAAAGAAAAATGCTTAACTTACATCAATAAATTAATATTATCAAGTAAAAACACATCAATAAAAAATATTCAAGACTTATATAAAATATTATCAGAAACACTAAACAATAAACAATTTCAAAACATGTTAAAACAAGCAAATAATAATTGGTTAGGACTACCTGTTAATGAAGTTGTAAAAAGCATATTAGAGTTTATTAAAAACTTAGAAAACATAACAGTTAAATAAAATATAAGATGTAACCAAGTTTCCACAATAATCAAAACACTGTGGAAGTTTAACTACAAACATAAAATTCTAACATTTAACATTAAATATTAAATGAAAGAGGAATGTTAAATGGATTTATATAAAATTAGACAACAACTAAACATGGGAATTTCCCTAACATCAATTAAACTTAAAGTAACAGACTATTCAAGAGTATCAACAGACCACTTAGAACAACAAAAATCATTAAAAAATCAAGTAGAACATTTTGACGAAATGATTAAAAACAATAAAAACTGGACCTATGTACCTGGTTATATAGACGATGGAATAAGTGGTACTACTGACTATAAAAGAGATAACTTCATGAAAATGATAGACGATGCACGAATAGGAAAATTTGATTTAATTATAACAAAAGAAATATCAAGATTTTCAAGAAATACTTTAGACAGCATAAAATACACAAGAGAATTACTTTCCTATGGTGTAGCAGTATTATTTGTAAGCGACAACATAAACACAGCATTACCTGATTCAGAACTAAGACTCACAATAATGGCTTCAATGGCTCAGGACGAAATAAGAAGATTATCAGAACGCGTTAAATTTGGCATGAATAGATCTATCAAAAACGGAACCATTCTAGGAAATGACATGTTATACGGTTATAAAAAAGATAAAATTACTGGAAATTTAAACATAATTACAGAAGAAGCAAACATTGTAAAAAGACTATTTAACCTATATGCTATAGAAAATATATCAATAACTAAAATATCAAAAATCTTTAACAAAGAAAAAATAAAAACATCCCAAAACAAAAAATGGAGTCCTGTGACACTAACAAGAATGATAAAAAATCCAAAATATAAAGGCTATTACTGTGGCAAAAAAACAGAAATAATAGATTACATGACAAAAAAAGTAAAACAAATTCCAGAAAAAGAATGGGTTTTATATAAAGATAACCTAAAAATACCACCAATAATAGACGAAAACCTTTGGAATCGAGCCAATAACAAACTAAAATCAAGAAACAAAACATTTGGACAAGATTACAAAAAAGACAAAATCATGTATCAAAATAGATACCCATTATCTGCAAAAATATATTGTTTAATTCATAATGAAGTATTCCATAGAAGAAAACAATGTAAAAAAACTAATGACATTACTTGGATTTGTGCTAAATATTTAAAAGAGGGAAAGAAATCATGTGACTCGCCCAACATAAGAGAAAGTGAAATATATGCTATTCTTTTTGACGTAATAAAAGAACTTAAAATAGATATATCTATTATATCTAAAATCTTACTAGAACAATATGAAAATAACAAAAATAACACCGGTATTGATAATAAAATAAAAGAACTAAAAAAACAAAAAAACAAAATACTATCTAAAAAAGAAAAATTACTAGAACTTAATATTGAAAATAACTTATCAAATAGTGAATTTAAAATAAGAAATAACGAATGTAACAAAGAACTATCTGATATTGAACAAAACATAAAACTATTACAAAACACAAAACAAAACAATAATGACCTAAAAGACAAAAATAAAAAACTAGAAAAAATACTAAAACAAAAAATAAATGAAGAAAATACTAAAAATAAAATAATAGAATTACTATTAAACAAAATAATTGTTTCAAAAATAAATGATAATAAAGAAAACATAGAATTAAAAATAATTTTAAACATTAAAGAAAATTTTTTAGAAAAACAATTAAAAGAAAATACTACTTCTAACACCACAAACTACAAAAAACTAATGAAAAAAAATTATGAATTTAAAAGAGGCTATAACACAACTGGAACAAGAAGATATATAATTAAATATCAAGTAAAATCATATATTTTTTTATAACTATAGAAAATTATTATCATTACACTATGTTCAAACAAATTAACAAAGTCTCCTTGACCTCCAATATAAGCACCACTTAAAGAAGCAAAATCAACAGAATTATCTACATTAACTTCTCCCTTATCAATACCACTCTTATATAAAGCATACATAAACACCATCGCAGGCATACCACCAGTTCTACCAGCTAAAACACTCTTACCCTTTAACATATCAGGACTAAACTTATCTTTAAGAGAACAATCTCCCACTAAAAACTGTCCATCTCTCTTAGTCAAACTTGAAAAATTAACTAAATAATCACTCTCATTATTATTATAAACATACAAAGTTGCTTCAAGTCCACTAAGCCCAATATCAGCATCTCCTGACAAAACTGCACTAGCAACCTTATCAGCACCACTAGTTAAAATAACCTCTAAATCAAGCCCATTATCTTCAAAATAACCATTATGTAATCCAACATAAAAAGGTGCATAAAATACACTATGAGTAACCTCTGCAACAACTATCTTCTCTTTATCATCCTTATTTTTAAAACCAAAATAAATTAAACCAAAAAATATCAAACCCACAGTTAAAGCACCAACAATAAAACTTAACTTTTTCATATAACCTCTCTTTCTGTTAATAGTATATGTACTAAACAAAAAAGGGTTAAAAAAAGACTCGCATAATCGCGAAGTCTAATTTAAAACTAAAGATTTACCATGCTCCTCTTTATAAAGTTCTTGTAAATTATCATAAATAAAAGTCTCGCTAAAAGGCACAGCCTCTTCTGGTAAAGTTGGGTCAAAAAAGTCATTTCCTCCAGGAGAAACCAATTGAACACCATCTTTTCTACCTAAATAATGAGCCCAAAAAGAACAATAATTATGTCTAACCTCATAATCAGGATTTTGTCTATCTGGATCAATATTATCAACATAATAGAAAAACTTAACTAAAGCTTCATATAATGGTCCAGACTTTTGGTCGATAGCCCTTAAATAAAAACCACTATCATAAGTACTAAATTGTCCCTTTGCTACATAATTTTCAAACAAACCTATATTACCTTTAATACCAGTAACTTGCCTTACATAATTAATCCATCTTTCATTCTTACATCTATTATATAAAACACTAGCAACATTTAACCCCTCATTAATTCTATCTTCATTTTCTTCTCCAGGCATCCCCTCAGTAATACATCCTGCAATAATAATATCAAACTCTTCCCTAGTTAAATCAAACTTCCTTAAAATATAATCAATCATCTCAGGAATAGTTTCTTCCTTTTTCTCAGTAACAACCTTTTCTTCCTCTTTAGGAAAAGCATACTTAATTAACTCATCCCTACTAATCATCCAAGGAATTTCACTATCATTTATAGTTTCTTCCTCTTTAGGAAAAGCATAACTAATTAACTCATCTCTACTAATCATCCATGACACATCACTAACACTACTAGCATTAAAGTCCTCTTTAGACTTACTATTTCTCTTAGAACAACTAAGAAAATTCAAAACCAAAACAAGACTCAAAACACTAATTCCTAAATTTCTAAAACCAAAATTATTTCTTCTCTTACCTCTATAATTTTTACTCATAAAAAAATACCCCCTCAAAACTTATATAATTGTACCATATAAAACCCAATTTGTCAAATCTTGAAAAACACATAAATATTATTTATAATAAAAACATAAAGGAGCACTATGAAAAAATATAGATTATATAGAATAGCAAGACCCATAATAAAATCATTCATGAAAATATGCTATAAAATAGAAGTAATAGGAAGCGAAAACATACCATCAGAAAATAGATGCATACTAGCAGGAAATCACACAAACAACCTAGACCCATTACTAATAATGTCAAGTACAAAAAGAACAATAAGATTTTTAGCAAAAAAAGAACTACACAAAGGAATATTTAAACCACTATTCTTAAGCGCTGGAACAATACCTGTTGATAGAAAAATAAAAGACGAATCAGTAAAAATAGAAACAATAAAAGCACTAGAAAATGAAGAACTAATATGCATATTCCCAGAAGGAACAATTAACAGAACAAAAAACATAATCTTACCATTCAAATATGGAACAGTATCATTTGCAAGTAAAACAAACTCTGTAATAGTTCCATTCGTAATAACTGGACATTACAAAATATGGAAAAAGAACATAAAAATAAAATTTCTAAAACCATATAAATTAGAAACAAATAACTTAGAAATAGAAAACGAAAAATTAATGAACATAATAAAAAATGAAATTGGAGGAAACAAATGACAAACTTTTTTTATAAATTTTTTAAACTAATACTAAAACCAATATACATACTTTACTATAACCCTAAAATCTACAACAAAGAAAACTTAAAAATCAACGGACCTGTAATATATGCTGCAAATCACATCCACATAATGGACCAATGTAACATAATAATATCAACTAATAGAGTAATACACTACATGGCTAAAAGAGAGTATTTTGATAGTGCTAAAACAAAATGGTTCTTTAAACTAACTGGATGCATAAGTGTAGATAGAAGCACAAAAGACGAACATGCTGTAAATGCTGCTTTAGAAATACTAAACAACAAAGGCGCAATAGGAATATTTCCAGAGGGAACAAGAAACAAAACAAAAGAAAAACTTTTACCTTTTAAATTTGGAGCAGTAAGCATGGCTTTAAAAACCAACGCAACCATAGTGCCAGTAGCAATAACAGGCACATATAAATTTAGAAGTAAAGACTTAAAAATAAAAGTAGGAACACCTTTTAAAATAGAAAACATGACAAAAGAAGAAGCAAACAACAAACTATATAATGAAATAAGCACCATGATAGACGAACTAAAAAAGAAGTAAAAAGAAAAACATTCTAAACACCAAATTAGAATGTTTTTATATATTATTCACTATACTTAGAAAGTACGCTTTCTATATCATTAGTATTAACATAATATATATTATTGTTTATTCCAAGTCTATAATAATCAGGAAAATCGTCATTTGCTGTATCTCTTAAATTAACAGAAGCAATTTTTTCGTCATTATCATTATAGAAATAAAGATAAGATAAATGTTCTACCCAATCAGTATCATTACTAATTTGTTTTCTGCTATTTTTAATAATATTAATTAATTTATCAATATCTTCTCTATTATCAATAGTAACTGTATCTACATATCGGTCATAAACAATGTAAGAAGTATCGTCAAAAACTTTAGCAATACTTTCTTCCATAACTTCTCCAATATCGTCTTCTATATTAAATTTTTCTTTAGTCTTACATCCAGTCAAACTAATAGAAACAAGTAAAACAAACAAAACCCCACAAACCTTTTTAAACAAAACATACCATCTCCTTACTCACTAATATACTGTATAAGAAATCCTTTTAAATCCTCCATATTAGCATAATACAAATGTGTTCCCTCATCTGATTTAACTAAAATATTATAATATTTTGTTGGGTCACTATTTTCATGCTCTCTTAAATTAACAGAAACAATTTCTTCGTCACTTTCATTATAAAAATAAAGATTAGATAAATATTCAGCAAATGTTATATCATTACCTAGTGACCTATTACTAGCCTTTATAATACCAATTAACTTATCAATATCTTCCTTTTTATCAATAGTCACTTTTTCGTCTAGCCTTTCATAAACAACATAAGAAGTATCGTCAAAAACTTTAGCAACATCTTCTTTCATAACACTACCAACATCATCCTCAATACTATATTCATGTTTCTCTTTAGTCTTACATCCAGTCAAACTAATAGAAATAAGTAAAACAAACAAAACCCCACAAACCTTTTTAAACAAAACATACCATCTCCTTATTAACCTAATTATATAATATAAAACTAAAAATACAAACAAAAAACTTTTTTAAAACAAATGTAAAATTTATGTGAAAGACACAAAAAACTACAAAAAATTTGATATAATATAATCTGATATATTTTACTAAGGAGGTACCTGTTATGAAAAAATTAAGTTTATTAATAATTTCAATATTTATAAGCCTAGCATTTATAAAAAATATTGATGCTCTAACAGGGTACACAAGAGAAAGCGACATAATGGTAAGAACTGGTCCAAGTACTTCATATGACTATGTCGCACAATTAGAAGCAAACTACGTTTTAGATTTAGTAGACTCTACACTATATAATGTTGGAGACTCTGCTTGCTCAATCGGTTGGTATAAAATAAATTTTAATGGAAACGAAAGATATATATGTGGTGAATATGTAACAATTGGAGACATCTCCTCATCAACTCCTAGCTACAGCACAGACCCATATGACGCAAGGATTTATGGAACATCTATTCAAGTAAGGTCCGCTGCAACTAGCACATCTACTTTGAAAACATACCTAATGCCAGGAGACGATATAGTAATAAAAAGTGGAAAAATATCAGGAAGTGGATGCTCTGATGGCTGGTATCAAGTAGCATATTATAAAAATGAAACAGGCTATGTTTGTTCAACATACATAAGAACAAAAAGCGAAATAACTGCCACTGAACCAGAATATGAAAAAGAACTAAAAGAAAAAGGATTTCCAGACACATACATTCCATACTTAGTAAAACTACATCAAATGCACCCAGCATGGGTATTTAACCCATCATTTACTAACTATAACTGGAATTATGTAGTTGAAAGAGAAAGAGACGCTAACGTACTTAATTACATATATGTTAATAACACAACACAAAACGTATACACAAAATATATGACAGAAGAATATGGTTGGTATAGAACAACAGACGCAGTAAACGCATTTTACCTAGACCCAAGAAACTTCTTAACAGAAAAATTTGTATTTATGTTTGAAAAACTAAACTACGACTACGGTAACGATTCAAAAACAGTATTTAATAAAGAAAGCGAATCAGCAAAAAAATACTATAAAGACTTACAATCAATACTAGCCGGAACTTACCTAAACGCTGATAATTACATCTACGCATTCATAGAATCAGGATTTAAATATAACATAAGCCCAGACCACATAGCTTCACGTGCAATACAAGAGGGAATGGGAAGACCAACAAACGAATCAATAACAGGCGAATACACTGGCACTTACTTTGGTCACAGCCTATATGGTTACTACAATTATTACAACATCAACGCATACTATAGTAATGGCTATGATCCAACAACAAATGGCCTAGCATACGCATGTGGAAGTGAATGTGGATATTCAAATACTTATCTAAGACCTTGGAACACAAGAGAAAAAGCAATAGAAGGTGGTGCAATGTGGATTGCAGAAGACTACATAGGAATAGGACAACACACCCTATACTACCAAAAATTTAACACAAGCCCACTCGCTGAATCTAGAATGCATTTTGCACACCAATATCAAACCAACGTACAAGCTCCTGTCACTGAAGGGGTATCAGTATTTGAAGCCTATAGAGACAGTAACCAACTAAACAACAAAATAGAATTTGATATACCAATATACAACAACATGCCAGACGTAGTAAGTCTTCCAAAAATCGCAAACACAGTAAACACACTAAAAGACATAAAAATAAATGGTGTATCAATACACAACTTTGATAAAGACGTTCTAGAATATATAACATACATAAGTGATAAAGAATCAAAAGTAAAAATAGAAGTAACAAAAAGTGATAACACAAGCACTGTAACAGGCGACGGAGAAATAACTCTAACAAACGACGAAACAAAAATACAAATAAAAGTAACTGCCGAAAATGGTAGCTTAAAAATATACACAGTTACAATAAAAAAAGTAACAGACAACATAACAATAGACGAAATAATTAGTAACTTATCAACAAAACAAACAAACGGAATAATGTATAAAATAAGTCCAAACACATTAGGAAGCACACTTAAAAATTCAATACTAAAATTCGCATCTAATGCAACAGTAAAAATCACAAACGTAACAGGAAATGAAATAGAAACAAACGAAACACTAAAAACAGGACAAACCCTAACAATTACTGTACCAAGTGGAGAAACAAGAAGCTTTAAACTTGCAGTAATAGGCGACACTAATAGTGATGGAAAAGTAGACATAATAGACTTACTACAAATACAAAAATACATACTAAAAGCAAAAACACTAGATAACGAAAACTTAAAAGCAGGAGACACAAACGACGACGGAAAAGTAGACATAATAGACTTACTAAGAATACAAAAATACATACTAAAAAAAATAACACTATAAAAGGAGAAAATAAATGAAAAAGGGATTTTTAAAAAAAATATTATTTACTCTAGTACTAATGGTAACATTACTACCAATAAAAAACTTAAAAGCAGCCTCAGGGCACTTTAACATAACAACAAGTAGTAGTGAAGTCCAAATTGGTGGCTACGCATACGTAACTGTAACAGTAAGTTCAGACTCTCCACTAGGTTCATGGGAATATACAATAAGTTACGACGAAAGCAAACTAAAACTAGAAGACGGCCAAGCTCATGTAGCTTCATATGGAGACGGAACAAAAAAATCAGAAAGTTACACTTACCAATTCAAAGTAATAGCAAGTGGTACAAGTACTGTATCAGTAATATCTGCTCTAATAATAGACTTTGACACAGAATCACCAATAGATTCTCCTGTATCAAGCACTAGTATAACTGGTTACATCCCACAAAACCTAGAAGCAAACTACAGCAGCAACAACAACCTAAAAAATCTAGAAGTATCTGGCTACAAAATATCTCCAGAATTTAACAAAGACAAAACAGAATATACAGTAGAAGTACCAGAGTCTGTAGAAAAAGTCACAATAAATGCCGAGGTAGAAGACAGCACTGCAAGAATAACAGGAACCGGAGAACACAATGTAAGCGAGGGAGAAAACAAATTTGAAATCGTAGTAACAGCTGAAAATGGAAGCACAAAAAAATACACAATAAAAGTAACAGTAAAAGACTCAAACCCAATAGAAGTAACCATAGATGGACTAAAATACACAGTAGTAAAACGTGAAAGTTCACTAACTGCTCCATCTTCATTTGAAAAAACTAAAGTTTCTATAAACGGTAACGAAGTACCAGGCTTCAAAAGCAAAATAACAAACATAACCCTAATAGGCCTAAAAGACAAAAACGGGAAAATAAATCTTTACAAATATGACAGTAAAACTGACTCATACACAATTTACACAGAACTAAAAACAAACACATTAACAATATTCCCAATAACACCTAAAAAAAGCATAATCCCTACTGGGTACAAAACAGTAGAACTAGAATTAAACGGTACCACTATAGAAGCACTACAATACGAAAACAACAAAGACTTCTATCTAATATATGGAATTAACATAGAAACAGGAAAAGAAGACTTATATGAATATGATAAAGAAAATAACACAATAATAAAATATAACAACACTAATGAACAACAAATTAAAAAACTAACAGAAGAAAATGAAAATTACAAATTAATAATAATAATTCTATGTATAGAAACATTAACTTTAGTACTAATCGTATTAATAAGTCTAACAAAAAGAAATAAAAGAAAAACAAAAAAAGAATTAAAAAAAGAAGAAACATCTGAAAATCTAAATGTTAAAGAAGAAAGCACTAAAACAAGCGAAAAAGAAGAAAAACAAGAACCAAAAGAAGAAAATAAAAGTAATAAAAAAGAAGAAAAAGATAAAAAATAAATAGTATATATGATATAATATGAAGCGAGGAGAGAAAAAATGGGTAAATTTAAATTATTAAAAATACTAGGTGGAATCCTAATAATCATATCTATTCTTTCAGTAGGAACATCTTTATATAGTATATACTTACTAAAAGGCATAGAAACTTTTTACAGAATAATGTTTTCATGTCTTCTAGTTCTTCTATTAATAACTTTATTATACACACTACTAAATAGCATAAAATTTAACAAAAAGAAAAAATTCATAATAACAAGCATACTAACAATACTACTATCTATAATATCAGTTGCTATATCTGTAGTAATATTTGTAGTATACTCAAAACTTGATAACATGACCACAAACAAAACAGCAACATACAAAACAGTATTAATAAGTTTAGAAGAAACAAAAAAAATAGAAGAATTAAAAGATTTAAAAATTGGTATAATTACAAATGAAGAAGACGTCGAAGGCAACATACTTCCAAACGAAGTAATACAAAAATACAAACTAAAAGACAACAACGAAATAGTAACATTTGAAGACACACTAACACTAATGCAAGCTTTACTAAACAAAGACGTAGATGCGATATTCATAGGTAATGACTACGAAAGAAGATTTTTAAACATAGAAAACTTTGACACAAAAACAGAATTCCATGAAATATATAAATATGAAAAAGAATATGAGAAAGAAGAAGAAAAACAAGAAAAAGAAGTAGAAGTAAAAAAAGTGACAGAACCATTTACTATACTATTACTAGGTGTTGACTCAGAAACAGACGAATTAAAAAACAGCACATCATTTAACGGAGACACAATAATGCTAATAGCAGTAGACCCTGAAACACTACATGCAACAATGTTTAGTATACCAAGAGACACATACGTACCAATGGCCTGTGGAGGAAACACAACAAAAATCACTCACGCAGCATGGGGTGGAACAAATTGTGTAATAAAAACAGTTGAAAACTTTACTGGAATAGACATAGATTATTACATAAAAATAAACTTTAGGGGTGTAGTAGACTTAGTAGATAAACTAGGTGGAATAACAGTAGACGTACCAATATCATTCTGTGAATCAAATTCATATAGATGGGTTGACGACTGGGAAATATGCCTAGAACCAGGTGTACAAAACCTTAATGGAGAACAAGCCCTAGCGCTTTCAAGACACAGAAAAACACTACCACTTGGAGACTTCCAAAGAGGACAAAATCAACAACTAGTAGTTGAAGCAATGTTAAACAAAATAAAAACACTAAAAAGCGTAGACGACTTCTACGGAGTACTAAACACAATAAGTAAAAACATAGAAACAAACATGAGCGTAGACCAAATGCTATCATTCTATAATGTTGGTAAATCAATAATGCTAAAAGACGAAGATGTACAAATAAACATAACAAGAACATTCCTAACAGGTTATGACTTATACGTATGGGAAGGTTATGGCGAAACATACACTTTCCAATACTATAAACAAAGTTTAGCTGACATAGTAAATGCACTAAAAGTAAACCTAAAACAACTACCAAAAGAAGAAATAAAAACATTTAGCTTTAGCATAAACAATAAATATGAAAAAGAAATAATAGGCCAAGTTCAATATAGCGAATCAAGAAAAGAATTAGTCCCATATTTTGAAGCATATGACATAGCATACGCACAAAGCTGGGCCTCTTCTAGAGGATTTACAATAACAATTAATGAAGTAGAAAGCACAGACCCAAATTACTATGACGGTCAAATAATAGACCAAAGTGTTCATGGACATGTATTAGTAGAAAAAGCAGACAGAAACATAACACTAACAGTAGTAAAAAAGAAAACTGAAGAAGAAGACCCAAGTGAAGAAGATCCAAAAGAAGAAAAACCTGGAGAAGAAGAAAATCCACAAACACCTGGCGAAACTGAAAGTGGTGGTTCAAGTGAAGGAGATACAGGCGAACAAGGAGATTCCAAAGTTGACCCAGAACCTGACCCAGAAACCCCACCAACTGACCAAGAAGAATAACACTAAAAACCTAGTGTTATTTTTTCTTCTTTAACTAACAAAACATACGTGTTATAATTTAAATAGGTGGTGCACCAAACTATGAATAATTTTATAAAAACGCAAATACTAAGAATGAGAATATTTTTAATGTTTACCAAAGAAAAAAGAACAAACTACATAATAAGAAAAAAAATATTTTACAGTGTAGGAGAAAACTTCATATTTCAACCTAGAAAAATACCAGCAGAACCTAAACTAGTAAAATTTGGAAACAACGTAACAGTAGCAAGTGGTGTCACATTTATAACTCATGACATATTTCATGAAATGGCAAACAACATGCAAAAAGACTACAACTACTTATACTATGCAAGAGCAATAGAAGTAGGAAATAATGTATTTATAGGTGGAAACGTAACAATATTACCAAACGTAAAAATAGGTAACAACGTCTTTATCGCAGCAGGTTCAGTAGTAACTAAAGACGTAGAAGATAACAGCCTAATAGGCGGAAACCCAGCAAAAAAAATATCTTCATTTGACGACTACTTAGAAAAAAGAAAAAAACTTGATGGAGAAATGGTAAACACATATGACCCAGAATCTGTATGGAGAAGATTTAATTATGAAAAATATAATAGAGAAAATTAAAAAACAAACACCAAATATAATAATCATATTTCTCTATTTACAACCATTTTTAGAAATACTACACACACTACTAGAAAAAAGCCCACTTCTCGTATACTTAACAGGAATAATTAGATTCTTATTCATGGGATTTATGATACTTTACTTAATAATAGAAAAATATGAAAACAAAAAAATAATATTACCATACACACTCTTACTAATAATAACAATGCTCTCACACATAATATACATGTATTATATAGACCCACTTAATATACTAATAAACATAAGAACAACACTATCAACATATTACTTCATATATTTATTAATATCATTCTATGTAATATACAAAAACACTAACTTTAACAAAAAACACTTAGAAATAATCTACATAATATATTTACTACTAACATTCATACCTAACATACTAAACATAGGCTTTAAAAGTTACTGGCACAGTAAAGTAGGTAGCTCTGGCTTCTTTAAATCAGCTAACGTACTAAGTTCAATACTACTACTCTTACTAATAGTAGTAATACCAAAACTAAAAAAAGAGCCACTTCCATTCAAAATAATACTATCACTAATAACAATATATGTATTTCTAAGCATTGGAACAAAAACCCCAGTAATAGGCCTAATACTATCACTAATAACATACCTACTTTTCTACATATATAAAATAATAAAAGAAAAAAACAAAAAACAAATACTAATAACTTCTATAACAATACTATTAATAACTGTACTAAGTATAATAGTAGTACCATCTTCTTCATTCTATGAAAACATAAAAATACATTACACTTACCTAAAAGAAAACAACAAAACATCTAAATTTGAACTACTAGATAACCTAGTATTTAGTGAAAGACTAACATTTGCAAAAAACACACACAAAATATACAAATCCTCTTCACTTCCTCAAAAAATCCTAGGCCTAGGCTACATAGAAAATGGTCGTGAAAAAGTTATAGAAATAGATTACTTAGACATATTCTATAAAGAGGGAATCCTCGCATTTATATTATATTTTATACCAATAATTTACATAATAACAAAATACATAAAAAACTTTAAACCTAATTTCATAAATATAAATAACTTATTAACATTAATACTAATACTACTAATAGCCTTATTCCAAGGACACATATTTATAACACCAGTAATAAGTATTTTCATAGCATTAATATTAATAATAAATAGTAAAAAAGAGGTGGACTCATGAACATAAACATAAACGGACACAACATACTTTTAATAGTATTTATAACATTCATATCTTCAGTAATATTTGTAGGATTATCAAAAAAAATTGCTGAATATATAGGCGCAATAGACATACCAAACAAACGAAGTGCTCACACAAAACCAACCCCACTACTAGGCGGCATAGGAATATTTTTATCATTCCTACTAGGTTACATGTTTTTTGGAGAAGAAAACACACTAATGCTATCAGTCTTAATGGCTTCATTTCTAATACTACTTCTTGGAATATTTGACGACATAAGACCAATAAAAGCAAAATATAAAATAATAATACACATAATAGTCGCATCAATAGTAGTATTTTATGGAGGACTAAAACTAACACACTTTGATATATTCGGTTACACATTTTACTTCCAAGAAATAAGTCCATACCTAACAATACTAATAATCGTTGGAATAATAAATGCTATAAACTTAATTGATGGCTTAGATGGACTATGTGCAGGTATCTCTTCAATATACTTTCTAACAATAGGAATAATTGCAGTAATACTAAACAAACTTGGAGGCTTAGACATAATACTATCATTCATAATGCTAGGATCCACTCTAGGATTTCTAGTCTACAACTTCCCACCTGCAAAAATATTCATGGGTGACACAGGAAGTACATTCCTAGGTTTAATGATAAGTGTAATCATGCTTCTAGGATTTAAAACCGTAACACTAACATCACTAGTAGTACCACTTGTATTACTAATACTTCCAATAACAGACACACTACTAGCAATAATAAGACGTGCAATACACAAAAAAAACATAGGAGAACCAGACAAAGAACACATCCACCATCAATTACTAAAAAAACTATCAACAAGAAAAACAATAATAACAATCTACATCATAAACATCATTTTTAGCATAATAACAATACTATATGCAACAGGAAGAAAAAAAGAAATGATAATATTCTACATACTAATGGCATTTATTTTACTATTTCTAATATTCAAAACAAACGTATTATTTGATAAAAAGGAGAAAAAATGAAAATATGTATATTAGGTTCAGGGGCTTTCGGACTATCACTAGCAACCATATTCATAAAAAATAAACACAAAGTAGTAGTATATTCACACACAAAAGAAGAAGAAAAAGAATTAAAAAAAACAAGAAAAAGTAACAAACTTCCTAACTATATAATTGACGAAAAAATAACAATAACAAACAGTCTAAAAAGAGCAGTAAACAAAAGTGATTTAATAGTAATAGCAGTACCAGCTCATGCAGTAGACGAAATAACTAAAAAAATTTCTCCACTAATAACTAAAAATATGCACATCTTATTAGCAACAAAAGGAATAGAAAATGACACATGTGCATTCCTAAATGAAGTAATAGAAAGAAACATAAACACAAACAAAATAGCAGTAATATCTGGTCCAACATTTGCTACTGATATAATAAAAGATGTTCCCATAGGTTTTTCACTAGGAACAACAAACACAAAAACACAAAAATTAATAAAAACACTAATAGAAAATGACAAAACAAAAATAAGAGTAACTCAAGACATAATAGGCGTAGAAATATGTGGTTCAATAAAAAATGTAATGGCCATTGCATCAGGAATGCTAAATGGAATGAAAGTAACAGACTCAACAAAAGCACTATTCCTAACAGAAAGTTTAAACGACATAAAAGAATTAATTGATTGTCTAGGTGGAAACAAAAAAACAATACTATCATTCGCAGGATTTGGTGACATACTTATGACATGCACAAGCACAACTAGTAGAAACTTCTCATATGGTAAACTAATAGGCGAAGGAAAACTAAAAGAAGCAGAAAAATATGCACAAACAAAAACAGTAGAAGGATTATACACACTAAAATCAATAAAAGAATTAATAAAAAGAGAACACGTAAAAATGCCAATAGTAAACTTAATAAGTGACATAATAACAAACAATAAAAATAAAGAAGAACTATTAAACTTTTTAATAAACAAATAAAAGGAGAATAACAAATGACAGAAAGAAAAACAAATTTTGATTTATTAAGAATAATCGCATGCTTAATGGTAATTTTGCTCCATACAGCAGCATTAAAAATTTATTATTATTCTCATTTAGAAGTAGAATGGAAAATAATGAACATATATGATAGCCTTGTAAGAAGTGCAGTACCTATTTTCTTTATGATAAGTGGTGCATTTATTCTCGGAAAACAAAATTTTGACTTTAAAAAATTTTTCAAAAAGAATATATTAAAAATAATTATATTTTACATATTTTGGTCATTATTCTATATGGTAGATACATTAGACATCTATACAATAATACACAGTCCATTAAAAGCTATAAATATTTTCATTGATAGTAAATATCATTTATGGTTTATACGTACATTAATAGGAATTTATTTAATTATACCATTTATAAAAAGTATAACAAAATTAGACGATAAATACATAAAATATTATCTACTCTTATTTTTAATATTCACAGTATTTAAAAGAACACTAATAGATTTATTCCCAAGTAAATTTATATTAAATAGATTATTTGATTTATTTGATATTCCATTTTTTTCATACGTTGGTTACTATATTTTAGGCTATTATATAATGAACAAAGATACATCAAAATTAAAAATAAGATATATAGCCCCTTTGTTTCTAATAACCGTTATAATTTCAAGCACAATAACATATTTCACATATAAAGATGGTTCTTTAACATACCCATTATATAACAATTTTTCAATAACAACATTTATAGAAAGTATCTTATTATTTATAATATTTAAAAATATAAAAATTAAAAATAAAAAAATAAATAAAATAATACCAAAAATAGCATCTTTAACTTTAGGTGTATATGCAATGCATATATTTATACTAGAATTACTAACTATAAAAATACCTAAAGGAGGCTATTTATTAACACATTATTCTCTATTTATGATACCACTATTAACATTTACTATATTTATAATATGTTCAATAATAACATTAATAATAAAGAAAATACCTATATTAAAAAAATATATCGTATAAAAAGGAAGTGTACATTCCTTTTTTTAAATTCCTTTTATAACAATATTTAATATGCTATAATAAAAATATGTGAAAGAGAAGTGATTAATTTATGAAATACATACTTATGAATAAAAATGTAGAAATATTAATTGCTGAATATAATGAAACATCAAAATTCTTTGACAAAATTTATGAAGTAAAAAATATAAATTATGCTCCTTATATTATAAAAAGTTTTTATATAGAAAATGATATAAACGATACTCCTTTTAGAACCAATTTAAGTGAATGGTTTAAAGGAAGAGGAATCCCCTCATGGCGTGATAAATTAGATTTATTATTGCATAGATTAAACATAACTGCTCCATATGAACTTCTAGATAAAGCCTTTGGATTATCTTTATCAGACCAATATTGGCTAAAGCCAGTTGACAGTGATATTTCATATGACGATATCAATTTTTTTGATAATGCTTTTGACTATGCAGAATTTATGGAAGCTTCTTTATCAGCTAATAGTAAAACAATAACTAAAGAAACTTCTTTAAAAACACCAAATAATACAACAGATGGAATGTTAAAAAAAGCTTGGATTATTGATAATGGTACAAGATATTTATTAAAAGGTGGTTATAAAAATGAAACCTTACAACCATTTAATGAAGCATTAGCAAGTGAAATATGTAAAAGACTTGGATTTAATCATGTAGAATATAAAGTAGATACTTATAAAGATACAGTAGTCTCTAAATGCCCTTGTTTTATAAATAAAGATACAGAACTTATAACATGCTATCAAATAAGAAATGATATGAAAAGACATGATAGTATCGAAGACTATGAAGAATATATTAAAAAGTTAGAAGAACATAACATAGAAAATGCTCGTGAAAAAGTAGAAAATATGTATATATTAGATTTCCTAATTATGAATGAAGATAGACACTTAAATAACTTTGGAATTATAAGAGATGTAAACACATTAAAATGGCTAGATGTTGCTCCCATATTTGATAATGGCCAAAGTTTAAATATTTCATACTATGATGAAGAAGAAATGCATATTTCTGGAAACGGAAGATTATTCTATGAAATAAAACCCTTTGATGAAATAATAAAAATAGTCAAAAACATAAAAAGAATAGATATAAAAAAATTAGATGGTATAGTAGAATGGTTTAATGAATTACTACATCAATATCAATATTTAACTAAATACTCTGATGCTAGAATAAATAAATTATGTATTCTATTAAATAGACAAATAAATAAATTAAAAGAAATAATTTTAAATAATTAAATCGAAGAAAGTGGTGTATTATGAAAGTAATAGGTGTATATAGAAAATGTGATTTAGTAACAATGTTAGGAACTTGTTTTGCAGTAACAGGTATAATAATGGCTTACAATATAAAAACCACCTGCGCAATATTTTGCTTAATCTTTTCAGCTATATGTGATGCATTTGATGGTGTAGTAGCAAGACGCTTTAGAAGTTTAAAAAATGAAGAAGTATATGGTGTAGAACTCGATTCCTTAAGTGACGCTATAAGCTTTGGCGTATTACCTGCATTAATTACTCTTAACCTAACATCAAACAACATATACGTATGTGCTATTTGCATATTCTTTGTCCTATGTGGAATAATTAGACTTGCATACTTTAACATGTTAACAACAACTAAAAAAGGAAAAAATGACACATTTATAGGTTTACCAATAACTGCAAGTGCAATAATACTACCACTTGTATACTTCACATCTTTAATACTAAAATTAAAATACACAAATATTATATTTCCAATAACATTATTAATAACTGGAATACTATATATTTGTCCATTCAAACTAAAAAAACCTACTCTAAGAGAAAAAATAATACTATCTGTTCTTGGAATAATAGTAATACTTATAACACTATATAAATGCTACTTTTAATGGGGGAAAATATGAACATATATGATTTTGATAAAACAATTTATGACGGAGACTCTAGTATCGACTTTTATAAATTTATGATTAAAAAAAATAAAAAATGTCTTTTAATATTACCTAAATTTATAATAACTACATTTCTATATCTAATAAAAATAAAAGAAAAAGAAAACTTAAAATCAGTTTTCTTTAGTTTTATAAAATACATAGATAACCTAGACGAAGAAGTAGAACAATTTTGGAATACAAACAAACACAAAATAAAAAAGTTCTATATAAAAAATAAAAAACCTACTGACATAATCATAAGTGCATCTCCTACATTTCTATTAAACAAAATATCTGAATATTTAAACTTCAAACTAATAGCAACAGAAGTAGACAAAAAAACAGGAAAACTAATAGGAAAAAACTGTGAAAAAGAAGAAAAAGTAAAAAGACTAAATGCTACTGGAATAAAAGAATGTAATCAATTTTATTCAGACTCACTAAGTGACACACCACTTAGCAAAATAGCTAAAAAAAGCTTTATAGTAAAAGGTAATGAACTAATAGAATGGAACAAATACAAATTAAGTTTACCAAAAAAAATAATAAAAACATTTCTAAACAGAGACTTTATAACATTTGTAACAATTGGTTTAATAAATGTAATAAATGGTGTTTGGTTATCTCTTCTATATGGACTATTTATAAAAAATGAAATAATAGCTTATATATTTGGTTTCTTCACAAGTCTAACTATTGCATACATTCTAAACACAAAATGGAATTTTAAAGAAAAACTAAACCTAAAAAATTATATAAAATACGGAATAAACAACATACCTAACTTCATAATACAAATAATATCTGTATTTATATTCATAAAAGTACTAGAAACAAACAAACTAATATCATATATAATATCAGCTTCTATCTCTGTACCTATAACATTTATATTAGTAAAAATAAATGTATATAATAATAAGTGAGGTTACCTATGAAAGATTTACTAAATACAAAATATTTAAAAAAATTTACAAATTGGTTTGATAAAGAAAAAAGAAAAATATTCTTAATAACATTCATACTTGGCTTTATAGCTAACATATTAGTAATAACAAATGACTTAATCTACACTGACTCTTTATCATTAACAGAAGTTTATGTAGGTGGCGTATGGGATTTATCACTTGGTAGATGGTTTTTAAAATACATTGGCCTAACAAGATTTGGTTTAGCATCCTCTGTAGTATCAAGTGTACTATCACTAATATCTTTATCTCTTAGCACAGTATTATTAATAGATTTATTTAAAATAAAAAGTAAAATATCACAAATTCTAATAAGCATCTTATTAGTAGTATCTCCCTTTTTTACAGAAACACTTTTATCAGTATACTGTAGTTTTGAATTTACAATGGCATTTACCTTATCAGTTTTAAGTGTATATCTATTATATAAATTTGATAAAGGTTATTACTTAGGAATAATCACTCTAGCGCTATCACTAGGCTTATACCAAGCTTACTTAGGTGTAACAGCAGGTTTATGCATACTAGTTCCAATAGTACTATTATTAAAAGAAAAAGAAAACACTAAAAAAATAAAAGACAAAATAATAAAAAGCATTTTAATGGGAATATTCGGTATAATTATCTATGAAATAATATTACACTTACTATTATTAATATCAAATACACAAATGTCTTCATACTCAGGCGCTAACGAAATAGGCCTTAATACATTACTAAAAATCCCACTACTAATATTAGAACCATTAAAAAGTTTTTATAACTATTTTATAACAAACAACATAATAAATAACATATTCTATAAAAGAAATATAATAAACATAATACTAATTATCATAAGCATTTTAATAATTATAAATCTATATAAAAATAACAAAGAAAGAAAAAATAAAACATTCACTTTAACACTATTAACTTTAATAATACTTATACCTTTTAGCCTAGGAATAATTGAATTAATAATAGAAAAAAGAGACATAAACTCTCTAATGTGTGCACCTTACATATTAATCTACATATTCATATTTGCTTTAATAGACGACTTAAACATAAAAAAATTATATGAAAAAACACTATGCATAATAACTTTATTACTAATGATTTATATAAGTGAATCATACTTTGTAATGGCAAACGCATCCTACATGGCAACACGAATAACAAAAGAAAGAACAACATTTGCTGCTACAAAAATAGTAAGTGACATATATGAAAGTGGAATCTATGAAAAAGAAAACAAAGTATTATTTATAGGAACAGCAACAGGAGAATATTTTGAAAACACAAATAAAGTATATAACCTTGCAAGTGGCCTAACACCAAACACGCCACTTATGTGGGAAGAACCTGATTTATGTAATCGAGGCTGGCATAATTTTATTGAATATTATCTAGGACAAAAACTTGAAAGAGCAACACTTGAAGATTATAATAATATTATAACTACTAATGAATATAAAAATATGGATACATACCCAAATAAAAATTACATAAAAAAGATAAATGGAATAGTAGTAGTAAAAATAAAGGAGAAGAAACAATGAAAAAAAGTATAATAATTAGTTGTGCCGGAAAAGGAAGTAGACTTGGTAAAGGTATACCAAAATGCTTAGTAGAAATACAAAACAAAACATTAATAGAAAGAATGATTGAAAATATTTATAACGAAGACGAAATAATAGTTGTAGTAGGTTACAAAGGACAAGAAGTAATAGATAAAGTAACAGAAATAAATAAAAAATACAATGCAAATATTAAATTCGTTTGGAACAATGACTATGAAAAAACAGCAACAGGTGCTTCATTTAAACTTGGATCAATTGAAGCAAGAAATGAATTTTTAATCGCAATAGATGGAGACATGTTAGTAAGTCCAAAAGACACTAAAAAAATCCTAAACATGGAAGAAGAATTTATATGTGGAGAAAAAGTCCATACAGACAAACCTATATACATATACTTAAACGATAAAAATGAGGGAATTAAATTTGACCTAACAGGAGAAAATTTACCTAAAGAAGTAAGAGAATGGTCTGGAATATCAGGCATATACAAAAACAACGTAACAGAGGGATGGTTTATGTGCGATATCATGGAACCACGTCTACCATTAAAATTATTGGAAATAAATGCAAGAGAAATAGACACACCTAATGATTTAGAAGAAGCGACAAGATGGGTAAAAAATAATTATGACGAAATAGAATAATCCACTATTCTATTTTTTTGTTCCTTTAACCTTGACAAAAATATTCGGGGGGGGTTATTATAAAACAAAGAAAAGATAATATAAGGAGCAAAGTATGTATAAAAATATAAAAAATGTAGCAATAATATTTCAAAATCAAATTCAATACGACTCAGCAATTGGATTAGTAGATATAATGATGTCTAAAGGCATAAAGGTTGATATTTATGTACCAACTTATAATGGAAATAAAAATGTAGGAGACATGTATGAAGAATTTTATAAAACATTAGACACAAAAAAATATCACATATTTAGAGAAGCAAAAACAATTCTTTATGACTTACTATTTGAAACATATGAATCAGAACTATCGCCTTACATAAAAAGAAAATACACAATTAAATACCCATACGGACTAACAACAAAAGGAGACGTATCACTATCTTTATTAGTAAATTATATATTTGATGGAATATTATGCTATGGGGATGATGATGCAGAATGTTCAAAAAATTTTGGGGTAACATTTAAAATTGGAAATATAAAATATCTAAAAACAAAAACAGTTCCAAGAGAAAACATAGAAAAAAAGACAATTCTTTATTTACCTACATATGGCGACTTATGTTCAATTGAAGAAATAACAGAAGAATTATTAAAACTAAAAAATGAATATAACATAATAATTAAACCACACCATGCAACAGAATATAAACAAAATGAACAAGAAGAAAACAGAAGAAAATTCATAAAAGAACACTACGAAAATGTATACTCTTCTAAAGAAAAATTAGAAAACTTACTAAATAAATGTGATGTAGTATTAACTGATACTTCTGGTGCTATATTTGATGCAGTATCACTAAAAAAGCCACCAATAATGTACTATAAAAAAGAAAATGAAAAATTTGGAGACTACGTAATGCTACCAATTCAATGCATTGAAAAAGGTTACATTCAAGGCATAACAAAAGATACAATACAAAACTTAAAACAATACATAGAAAGAGTTCAAACAGAAGAATATAAAAAGAAACAAGAAGAATTATTTAAAAAATTATTTATATGTGAAAATAACGAATCAGGTAAATACTTTGAAAAATGCTTAGAAGAAATAGATAATGGAATATTTGAAACAGACTATTCTAAAATTCACAAAAACATGGTAGAAGATATAAAAAAATTATATCAAATATCATATAATGCAGGAGAACTAACCAATGAAATAAATAAAATATACAATTCAAAATCTTGGAAAATAATAACAAAAATAAGAAATATTAAGAATATATTTAAAAAAAATAAAAACATTGAATAAAACACATAATTATGTTATATTCATTAATAGAGGAACGTACCTATGATTCCTAGAACCTAGAATGTTTACTATTAACTTTAATCCAAATTTAAAGATTAATTTTTGAATAGTAGTATTAAGAGTACCAAAATTAATGCGAATATCACTAGATGTTTCACTGGAATTTCCTTACATAGGTCGTTACCTCCTTCCATGTTATTCATGTTCGAACTTGAACATTCAAATATATTTCGTCTCTAAATAGAGATGATTTTATTTACAATAAAATTTATTTGTAGCCGAAAAGTAGCCGAATGGTGTCCGAATGGTGTCCGAATGTGTCCGAATGTGTCCGAAAAAAAGCCCGAAAAGTAGCCAAAAAGTAGTTGAATGTGTCCGAAAGGTGTCCGAATGGTGTCCGAATGTGTCCGAAAAAATTGATAATTAAAAAAAATAGGTATATAATATTATTCGAGGTGATAAACTTGTTTATAGAAAATGAATATGTAGAATTAAAAAGTGAATTAACAAAAGAAATAAAAAAAGAAATCGTAGCTTTTGCAAATTCTAAAGGTGGAACAATTTATATTGGTATTAATGATGATGGTACTATAAAAGGATTAAAAAATGTTAATAAAGATATAGAAGCATTAAGTGGTATGATTCGTGAAGGGATAAAATCTGATTTATCATTATATACTAACATTGAAATTCAAAAATATGAAGATAAAGACGTTATTGTGTTAAAAATAATGAATGCGCCAAACAAACCATATTATTTAGCAGATAAAGGAATAAAATCTAGTGGTGTATTTTTTAGACATGGAAATGTTTCTGCTCCTGCATCGGATGAAATGATTAAAAATTTAATAAAGGAAAATCATGATTCATTTGAAAGTGAAATATCTCATAATCAAAATCTAAACTTTACATATTTAGAAAATGTATTTCAAAATAAAAATATAGTGTTTAATAAAAATAAGTATAAAACATTAAATTTATTAAACGAAAGCAATTATTATACTAATTTAGCACTACTATTATCAGACGAATGTCCATTTTCAATAAAGTGTGCAATTTTTGAGGGAAATAATAAAATTACATTTAAAGATAGAAAAGAATTTAATGGCTCTCTTATTAAACAACTTGAAGATACATTAGAATACTTAAATATAGTTAATAGAATAAGTGGAAAAATTATAAACTATAAAAGAGTTGATATTCGTGATTACCCTGAATACGCAATTAGAGAAACAGTTTTAAATGCTATTATTCACAGAAATTATAATTTTTCTGGAAGTATCTTAATATCTGTTTTCGATAATCGAATAGAAGTTGTTTCATTAGGTGGATTAATGTCTGGCATTACTATTAATGACATACTTTCTGGGGTTTCTCAGCCTAGAAATAAAAATCTTGCTAATATTTTTTATAGATTACAATACGTAGAAAGTTATGGAACAGGAATCGGACGTATGTTAGATATTTACAATGAATTTCATTTAAAACCAGAGTTCAGTATTAGTGATAATTCATTTAAAGTAATACTACCAAATATAAACTACAAAGAAGAAATTGAAGAAATATTGATAGACGATAAAGCAACAAAAAAAGAAAAAATTATAGACTATTTAAAAGAATATGGAAAAATAAAAAGAGAAACTATTGATAAATTACTTAATATATCTCCTACTGGGTCAAAAGCTATTTTATCTGAATTGTTAAAAGAAAAAATTATTGAAAAAGCTGGCACTGGTAAAAATACATATTATATATTAAATAAAACTTTTAACTAATTCTCTATATTCGAATCGTTATAAGTAAAAATTATGTAGAAAAAATTAGATAACTAAGTTTATTTAATTTTTTTCTTTTTCTAGGGTAAGCTTTTCTTTAATTTTACGCTAAAAATAGACATTTCTAACTATTTTTAGTACAATAAATATAGGTGGTGCATAAAATGAAAGATTTAATTAGCATAATAGTTCCTGTACATAACTCTAGTAAATATTTAGAAAAATGTATTAACAGTTTAATAAATCAAACATACAAAAATATTGAAATAATATGCATAGAAAACGGAAGCACTGATAACGGCTTAGAAATACTAAACAAATATAAAGACAAAATAAAAATACTAATACAAAAAAATCCAGGACTAAGTCTCGCAAGAAACACAGGAATAAAAAACAGTAATGGAAAATACATATCTTTTGTTGACAGTGACGATAATGTATTACCCACTTTCATAGAAGAATTATATAATGTAATAAAAACCACCGACGCTGACATAAGCGTATGTAACTATAATGAAATATTAGAAGAAAATAAAGAAACAAAAAAGATAAGTTCATTTCCAAATGAAACAATAAAAGAAAAAGAAATAAAAGAAAACCTAGTAAACTTTAACTATGCAATATGGAACAAACTATACAAAAAAGACATAATAACAAAAAACAAAATCTACTTTCCAGAAAATATAAAATATGAAGACATCCCATTTGTATTAAAATATTTAATAAATGCAAAATCTATATCAAAAACAGAAAAATACTTATATAACTACTATATTCACAAAAACAGTGAACAAACAACAGTAGATAAAAGAATATTTGACATAATCGACATCATGGACATCTGTAAAACTATGACAGATAAAAATAAGCTAGAAGACTTATACATAAAACACCTAACAACATATAGTTTAAAAACAAGATATATGAAGAATAATAAAGATAGAAATTTATTCATAAACACCTGCTATAACGAACTAAACGAAAACTACCCAAACTGGAAAAAAAGTAAATACATAAAAAACAAAAACATATTTAAAAAAATCATAATAAAAAATAAATTATTTGTAAAATTATATACATGGCTTTATAGCCTAAAATATAGTAAAGATTGAATTATATAACTAAAAAAGATATAATAAATTTAAAAGGAGATTCAAAAAATGATAAAAGGTATGTTATCAAATTTCAAGAAATATTCATTCCTAATGAGCCAGATGGTTGAAAGAGATTTCAAAGTAAAATACAAAAGAAGTGTCCTTGGCATACTATGGAGCTTATTAAACCCAATACTAATGATGATTGTTTTAGCCTTAGTGTTTTCAAACCTTTTTAAAGCACGTGTCGAGGGAATAAACTACTTAGCTTACTTAATGATAGGACTTGTAATGTTTAATTTTTTAAACGAAGCCACAAACACATCAATGTACTCAATCATATCAAACTACCCACTAATAAAAAAAGTATACTTACCTAAATATATATTCCCACTAAGTAAATGCTTATTCGTTGGAATAAACTTCCTACTAACACTAATACCTTTACTTGGTGTAATACTATTTACTGGCAGTGGTGCTACAAAATGCATAATTAATATATATTACTTACTAATACCATATTCATTCATATGTATGTTCTTCTTCATAGTAGGCGTTAGTTTCATACTATCAACACTTGCAGTATTTTTTAAAGACATACTATACATATACGGAATAGTAACAACAATCTGGCAATATTTCACACCAATATTCTATGACATTTCAATATTACCAGAAACACTACAAAAAATATTCCCACTAAACCCAATGTATCAATTCATAACATTTGTAAGAACAATAATATTATATGGTAATATTCCAAGTGTTACAAACTTTATCATGTGTGCTTTTTATGGAATTTTCTTCTTTGTAATAGGCTGCTTCGTCTTTAAAGCAAACCAAGATAAATTTATATATTACATATAAGGAGGAACTTATGATAAAAGTAGAAAACGTAACAATGAAGTTTAAATTAGGAAAAGAAAGGTCAGATTCCCTAAAAGAAACATTCGTAAAATTTATAACAGGAAAACACAAAAAAGAAGAACTATTCACTGCGCTTGATAATGTAAGTTTCCATGTTGATAAAGGCGAAGTAATAGGAATAATTGGAAAAAATGGTGCTGGTAAAAGTACATTACTTAAAATAGTAAGTGGCGTTATGAAACCCACAACAGGACGTGTCACAGTAAATGGCGCAATCTCGCCAATGATAGAATTAGGAGCAGGCTTCGACATGGAACTAACTGCTAGAGAAAACATATTCCTAAATGGAGCAGTATTAGGCTACTCAAAAAAATTCCTAACAGAAAAATTTGACGAAATAGTTGAATTTTCTGAACTAAAAGAATTTCTAGATGTACCAGTAAAAAACTTTTCTTCTGGTATGATAGCAAAACTAGCATTTAGTATAGCAACAGTAGTAAACCCTGAAATCCTAATAGTAGACGAAATACTATCAGTAGGAGACATACAATTCCAAGAAAAAAGCAAAAACAAAATGATGGAAATGATAAGTGGTGGAACAACAGTCTTATTCGTATCACACAACATGGAACAAATAAAAAGCTTATGCACAAAAGCAATCTGGCTTGAAAAAGGAAAAATAAGAAAAATAGGTTCCACTATAGAAATATGTGAAGAATTTGAAAATGAAGTATTAAAAAAGGAGAAGAGAAAATAATGAACGAAGATATTTTTAAAGACAAAGTATTATTAATAACTGGAGGAACAGGATCATTTGGAAATGCTGTACTAAAAAGATTTCTAAACACCAACATAAAAGAAATAAGAGTATTTTCACGTGACGAAAAAAAACAAGAAGACATGAGAATAAAATACAAAAATGACAAAATTAAATTCTATATAGGAGACGTAAGAGACTATAGAAGTGTACAAGCAGCTATGGACGGTGTAGACTACATATTCCATGCAGCCGCACTAAAACAAGTACCATCATGTGAATTTTTCCCAGTAGAAGCAGTAAAAACAAACATACTAGGAACAGAAAACGTGCTAGAAGCAGCAATAAACAAAGGTGTAAAAAAAGTAATAGTATTAAGCACAGACAAAGCAGCATACCCAATAAATGCAATGGGTATGAGTAAAGCCTTAATGGAAAAAGTTGCTGTTGCAAAAGGTAGAGACCTAAAAGAGGGACAAACCGTAATATGTAGAACAAGATATGGTAACGTAATGGCTTCACGCGGAAGTGTAATACCACTATTCTGTGACCAAATAGAAAAAGGCTTACCTCTTACAATAACAAACGGAAACATGACTAGATTCATGATGACCCTAGAAGATGCAGTTGACTTAGTAATATACGCATTCAAATACGGAGAACAAGGAGACCTATTTGTCCAAAAAGCACCAGCAGCAACAATAGACACTCTAGCAGAAGCTGTAAAAGAACTAAAAAACAGTAATAGTGAAATTAAATACATAGGTTCAAGACATGGCGAAAAAATGTATGAAGTATTAGTAACAAAAGAAGAAATGCTAAATGCAAAAGACCTAGGCGACTACTACTGCATAAAATCAGACAATAGAAATCTAAACTACCAAAAATATGAAGTAGAAGGTAATGAAAAACTAACACAAATAGAAGAATACAACTCAGACAACACAAAAAGATTAAACAAAGAAGAAATGAAAGAACTATTACTAAAATTAGATTTATTTAAATAAAAAATATAATAGAAAGGAATTAATCAATATCAAATTGATTATACAAACAAAATGAAAATATTAGTACTCGGAAAAACTGGAATGTTAGGTCATGTAGTTACAAAATATTTAGAAGAAAAAAAATATAATGTTTATGCCACGAATAGAAGAGAAAAAGGATTATTATATTTTAATCCACTTGAAGATATAAAAAAAATCGAAAATATTATTAACGAAATAAAGCCTAATATAATCATAAATTGTATAGGTATTTTAAATAAAGAAGCAGAAGAAAACCCTAGTAAAGCTATATTAATAAATAGTTATTTGCCAAACTATTTAGACGATTTATCAAAAATGTATAAATTTAAATTAATACACATTAGTACTGATTGTGTTTTTAGCGGTAAAACTGGTAATTATACTGAAAATAGTGTGAAAGATGCATACACAATATACGGTCAAACTAAAGCTTTAGGTGAAATAAATAACAATAATAATTTAACATTAAGAACATCTATAATTGGTCCAGATTTTAATCCAAATGCTATAGGATTATTTTCATGGTTTATGAAACAAACTCACGAAATAAATGGCTATACAAATGCAATTTGGACTGGATTAACTACAATAGAATTAGCAAAACAAATCGAACAAGCAATAAAACATGATTTAAGTGGATTATACAATGTAGTCAATGGTAAAACAATTAGTAAGTATGAATTATTAACTCTTATAAAAGAAGAATTTAATAAAGATATAATAATTCATAAAGATGATTCATATGTATGCGATAAATCTTTGATAATAACAAGAAATGATTATATATTTAATATTCCATCTTACAGAGATATGATAAAAGAAATGCATGAATGGATAAAAAAATATAAAGATATTTACAATATGGAGGTATAAAATGAAAGTAATGACGATAGTTGGAACAAGACCAGAAATAATAAAATTATCATGTGTTATAAAAGAACTAGATAAATATACAGAACAAATATTAGTTCATACAGGCCAAAATTATGATTATGAATTAAATGAAATATTCTTTAAAGAATTAGGACTTAGAAATCCAGATGTTTATATGAATGCTGCTGGAAGTACAGCAGCAGAAACAATTGGAAACGTAATAAAAGAATCTGATAAATTAATTAAAAAATATAAACCTGATGCTATTCTTTTATATGGCGATACAAATTCGTGTCTAAGTGTAATTTCAGCAAAAAGAAACAAAGTTCCAACATTTCATATGGAAGCTGGTAATAGATGCTTTGACGAAAGAGTTCCAGAAGAAATTAATAGAAAAATATTAGATCATTTAAGTGATATAAATATGACACTAACCGAACATGCTAGAAGATATTTAATAGCCGAGGGTATAAGACCAGAAACAATAATAAAAGTAGGTTCAAGCATGAAAGAAGTATATAGAGAAAATATGGATGCTATAGAAAACAGTGATATATTAGAAAAACTCAATTTAGAAAAAAATAAATACTTTGTTTTGAGTGCACATAGAGAAGAAAATGTAGATAATCCTAAAAATTTTGATTCACTACTAAATGCAATTAATCAAGTTGCTCAAACATATAAAATGCCAATTATATTTAGTGTTCATCCTAGAACAAGAAAAAAAATTGAAGAAAAAAATTTTAAATTCAATGAATTAGTAAAATATATGAAACCTTTAGGATTTCATGATTATAATAAATTACAGAAAAATGCTTTCTGTGTAATAAGCGATAGTGGAACTATAACTGAGGAATCGTCAATATTGAGCTTTCCTGCTATAACAATAAGACAAGCGCATGAAAGACCAGAAGGAATGGACGAAGGAACGCTAATAATGAGTGGTGTGAATGAAAAAGACATTATTGATTCCATCAAAATAGTAACTAATACCGAAAATAAACCTAATATAGTTAGTGACTATAATGTGGACTTTCTTGCAAATAAAGTAGTAAGAATTATTATGAGTTATACTGAATATATTAATAGAACAGTTTGGAAAAAATAAACAAAATAAGGAAGTTGATAAAATGAAAAATAATCCAAAAGTAAGCATAATAATACCTGTATACAACGGAGCTAATTACGTAGAAGAAGCCATAAACAGTGCATTATCTCAAACATATAAAAATATAGAAATAATAGTAGTAAATGATGGCTCAGTTGATAATACAGAAACAGTATTAGAAAAATATAAAGATAAAGTAAAATATATAAAAAAAGAAAATGGTGGTGTATCAACTGCACTTAACTTAGCCATAGAAAACATGACAGGAGATTATTTCTCTTGGTTAAGTCATGACGACTTATATAAACCAAACAAAATAGAAGAAGAACTAAAAGAAATAGAAGAAAACACAATAATAATGTCAGACTACGATACCATTGACAGCAAAGGTAAGTTAATAAAAAAAATAATATTACCACACGAAGTAATAGAAAAAAATTATGAAAAAGCATTACTTAATGGATTAATAAATGGAATAACATTATTAATTCCAAAACAAGCATTTGATAAAGTAGGAAAGTTTAATGAAGTACTTAAATGTACTCAAGACTATGATATGTGGCTTAGAATGATTTTAAAAGGGTACAAATTTAAACATATACCTAAAATTTTAGCATCTTCAAGACAACACGCAAATCAAACTACTAATAAAAGTCCAAATGTTTTAACTGAGGGTAACGAATTATGGAAAAATATTATAGAAGCATTTTCAGATGAAATCAAAATAAAAATAAGTTACACACTATACAATTATTATAAAGAAATGTCTTTAGTATTAAAAGAAACAGTTTATAAAGAAGCATATACATATTGCATAAAGAAAATGCAAGAAACAAAAAATAATGAAGACATAGAAAACATAAAAGCTTCTATAATAATACCATTTTATGATGAAGACATAAATACATTAAAACGCTCTATAAATTCTGCTTTAAACCAAACTCATAAAAATATAGAAATAATTTTAATAAATGATAATCCCGAAAAATATAATGACGAAGAATTAAAAGAAATAATTAATAACGATAAAATAAAGTATATCAAAAATATTAAAAATCTTGGTGTATCAGCATCAAGAAATAAAGGAATCGAAGAATCTACTGGCGACTTTATAGCTTTTCTAGATGCAGACGATAGTTTTTTAGAAACAAAAATAGATAAACAATTAAAAGAAATGTTAAATACAACTTTACCATTTTCTCATACATCTTATTATAAAATAGACAGTAAAAAGGAAGAAGTAATGAATTCTGGAACAATAAATGGCCTTGCATATAGAGAGTGTATTAGAAGTTGCCGAATAGCAACACCTACAGTAATGATAAAAAAATCATTTTTAAATGAAAATAATATAAGATTTAATGAAAAATTATCTATCGGAGAAGACACATGTTTTTGGTTAGAAATGTTAACAAAAACTGAAATTGCCGGAATAGAAGAACCCTTAACAAAAGTTTATATCAATGAAAAATCTGCTGCATATGATATTGAAAAACAAATAATAGGGTTAAGAAATATTTTAGAGTTTATTTTTAAAAATGATATACTTAACAAATGTTATTATGAAATAGCTGCATTATCAAGAAGTTATTCGTATGTTGTTTTTAAAGATACAGAAGAAGATTATATGAATATTTACTATGAATTTAAGAATAGACTTTCTGTAAAACTAACTGAACCTTTTAGACTAATGTATAAAACATTTAGTTCAATAAAAGAAGCAGGATTAGATGCAACTATAAAAAAGATAGGAAGATATCTATGCAAAGAAAAATAACAATATTTTCTTTAAACCTAAACTACGGAGGAATAGAAAAATATCTTTCTATTCTTTCTAATATGTTAGATAATGACTTTGACATAGAAATAATAACAACATTTAAATTTGATACCACACCATCATTTCCATTTAGTGATAAAATAAAAATAAAATATCTAGTAAATGAAAATCCAACTGACATATCAATAAAAAAATTACTAAAAGAAAAAAAATACTTTAATGTTTTAAAAGAAATACTAAGAAGAAAAAAACTAAATTATCAAGCACTAAAAAGAAACATAAAAGAAATAAAAAATATAAAAACAGACTACATAATAACAACAAGAACATACCATAATAACTTAGTAAATAAATATTTAAAAAATAAAAACATAATAACAATATCAACAGAACATAACTATCATAACAATGATAAAAATTACATAAAAAAATACATTAAATCAGTAACTAACTTTAACTATGTAATAGAATGTACAAGTGAACTATATGAATTTTACAAAGACAAAATAAAAGGCCCAAAAGTATTAATGATACCTAATGCCATTCACATAACAAATAATAATAAATCAAAAATAAACAATAAACAAATAATATCTGTTGGTAGACTATCAGAAGAAAAAGGCTATCTTGACTTAATAGACATAATGAAATATGTAGTAAAAACAGATAAAAATATAAAATTAATAATATGTGGAACTGGCCACCAAAAAGAACAAATAGAAAACAAAATAAAAGAATTATCTTTAGAAAATAATATAATACTAAAAGGATTTCTAAAAGAAGAAAAACTATATAAAGAATATATAAACAGTAGTTTATATGTATTGCCATCAATAAGTGAAGCATTTGGTTTAGTATTGCTAGAAGCAATGCACTTTGGATTACCAGTAATAGCATTTGACACAGCATCAGGCGCTAGAAACTTACTAAAAAATGATGTAGGTTTACTAATAAAAGACAGAAACAAAAAAGAATTTGCACGCCAAATAATTAACCTACTAAATAACCAAGAACTACTAAAAAAATATCAAAATAAAAGTTTAAATGAAGTAAAAAAATATGACACTGATGTAATAAAAAAAGAATGGCTAAAAATATTAAAATAGGAAGTGAAAAAATGAAAAAAAAAGTTCTTTTTATTAATGATAATGACTTAATTAGTAAAAGATGGAATGGCTATGATTATTTAAAAAAAATAAATAAAAATAATTACATTGCTAATCAAATAGTTATTAACAAAAAAAGTAAAAATAAGAAAGTTAAAACATTTTTTGATAAAAGAAATTTTTTTATAATAAACAATATAATACATAATTTTGAACAAAATATATTATCAATCCATTCAAATTTATCACTAACTTCGCCAGCACTTTTAAACAACCAGTACTACAAAGATGCAGATATTCTGCATTTTCATTTAATACATAATACAAAATTATCACTTTATTCACTTTTAGAATTTAGTAAAAACAAAAAAATAGTAATCTCAATTCATGATCCATGGTTTTTTACTGGAAGATGCGTCCATCCAGAAGAATGTGAAAAGTGGAAAGATGGATGCGTTAACTGTCCAAAATTAAACACATTATTTCCAATGAAAGAAGATAATTGTAATGAATTATGGAAATTAAAACAAAAAGTTTATAATAATATAAATGCACATATAATTGTAACAACACAATTTATGTATAATTTTTATAAGTCTTCTCCATTAACAAAAAATTTAAAAATACATCTAATCCCTTTAGGCGTTGATACAAATGAATTTAATACAAAAATATCAAAAAAAATTGCTAGAAAAAAATTAAAAATAAATAATGAAAGTATAGTATTATTTTTGCGAGCCGGAAATGAATTTAAAGGAACAAATTATGTAAAAGAGGCTTTAGAAGAACTAAATATTAATAAAAAAATAACAATAATAACATGTGGAGATATAAATTTATTGGACGATTTAAAATATAAATATGATATAGTTGACTTAGGAATAATTGACACAAAAAAATTAATTTATTGCTACCGAGCATGTGATATATTCTTAATGCCATCAATCGGCGAATCATTTGGCTTCATGGCTGTTGAAGCAATGTCATGCGAAAAACCTGTAATAGTATTTAATAACACAGCACTACCTTATGTAACAAATGCACCAGACATAGGTTACTTAGTAGAAAACAAAAATTCACATGAACTAAAAAATGCTATAGAACACTTAATCAACAATGAAAATGAAAGAATAGAAAGAGGAAAAAAAGGCAGAGAATATGTTAAACAAAATTATAATATAAATAAAAATATAGATAAAATAATGGAAGTATACGACGAAATCATAAATGAACCATTTAATAAAAAACAAGAAAATAAAAAGTATATAGAAGATAATACAAAATATATAAAATATGAATTAAACAAATTAACAAAGGAATTAATAAAAAAAGATAGTAAATTTAATGAATTAATTTATAAAGATACAAAAGAAAAACCGAAAGATTACAAAATAAAATATTCAGATTTTGCAGTTCAAAAAATAATAGACAATTACAATAAAAAAATGTATGAAATAACTAACAAATGTGATATGTTTTTAGATTCAAATGAAATACAATTATTAAACTATTACAATAATATTTCATTCATAAAAAAAATATATTTTTTAATTTATAGGTATTTTAACAATAAAACAGAATTAAATTTAATCATTGAAAATAAAAAATATCAAAAAAATTAAAATAATATGCTATAATATTTTTGATTAAGAAAGAGGTTAATTATCATGATATATTTATATTTACTTATTTTATTATTAAATACTTCTATTTTTTACAAAACTATATTTAATAAAAAAATAGAAGAAACCTTACCCATAACAATTTTAACTTATATATTAATAATATTTATAACAGGAATATATAATGCTATGAATATAGGCTTTATTTTAATATTAATATTAAATTTATGCTTATTTATAATTAATATATTAAACTTTATCAAAAGAAAAAATACTAAAAATATAATAACACCTAGTCTAATTTTATTTATAATAAGTTATTTGTTTTTAATCATAATTACATATGGAAAAGTAGCAAGCAAATGGGATGAATTTTCTCACTGGGCTCTTGTAGTAAAAAATATGTTTACTTTAGATAATTTTGGTTTAGGCTCTGATTCTAACCTAATGTTTAAAACATATTTATCAGGAACGTCTATGTTTCAATACTTTTGTATGAAACTAAATGGAACATTTAATGAATCAATATTATATTTAGGAATGGACACAATGATAATTTCATTTTTAGTACCAATAGTAAGCTCGATTAAAACTAAAAATAATTTTTTACAATGTATCTTATATTTTACAATAATTTTAATTCCAACTATCTTTTATGATAACATATATTCATCTGTATATGTTGACGGAATATTAGGCATAGTTTTTGCATATTCATTATACTCTTACTTTAATAATAGAGAAAACAAATTAAATGCATTTGATATTACAAATTTAATTTGCTCCTTAACTATGTTAGTATTTATAAAAGAATCTGGTTTACTATTTGCAATAATAACTTATATAATTATATTAATAGATAACTTATTTATAAGAAATAAATTAAAATTAAAAAATTTTTGGAAAAATAATAGATATCTTATTTTATCAATTTTACCACCATTAATAGTAAAAATTATTTGGACTCTATTATTAAAAGTAAATAATGTTGAATCTTCTGCAACTAATTCGATTTTAGATACAACATTTAATATACTAAAAACAAATATTTTACCTTATCAAAAAGAAACGATAAAAGCATTTGTAAAAGCAACTTTTGAAACTAATTTAACAAATAGTCCTATTCACTTTTCATACTATCTATTATTTTCTGTTTCAATAATATTAGGATTAATAACCTCAAATATGACAAAAAAAGAAGAAAATAAATCTATAAAAATATTAAATATCTTAATTGTCTTGGGATATATAGGCTACGCTTTACTAGTATTACTTACTTATATCTCAGTATTTTCTGAATATGAAGCAACACGCTTAGCTTCATTTGATAGATACATGGATTCATATGCTTTAGGTGTCTTAATCATACAACTTGCAATATTAATTAAAGAATTAGCTACTAATAAACAAAAATTAACTATATTTATAATAAGCTTATTTGCAATTTTTAGTTTCAGTATCAATAGTGAAACAATGTTAAATGTAACGATAGGGAGTCCAGCTGACACTATAAATGGACTAAAAATTAGAGAGGAATATAATATTTATAAAAACAAAATAACTAAATATTTAAATACAAATGAAAAATTATATTTTATATCAACAAATGACAGTGGTTTTGATTATTATGTTGCTAAATATGAAATAACACCTATTAAAATATCGCCAGGTGCTTGGAGCATCGGAAGTCCATATGACGAAAACGATATTTGGACAAAAAACAAAACAAAAGAAGAATGGAAAAAAGAACTTTTAGAAAACTATGACTATGTATATTTATATGATATAGATAATGAATTTAAAGAAACATATGGAGAATTATTTGAAAATGAAAATATTAAAGATAATCAATTATATAAAGTAATAAACACATCTTACGAGTACATACTAACACTTGTAGAATAAAGGAGAATTAAATGAAATATTTAAAACTAATAAGAATAAAACACTGGATTAAAAACTCACTAATATTTATACCACTAATATGCTCACTCTCATTAACAAAAACAAATATAATAAACACAATTATAGGCTTTTTATCTTTCTCACTAATGGCTTCATTTATATACATAATAAATGATATAAAAGACATAGAAAAAGACAAATTACATCCTAAAAAGAAAAAAAGACCATTAGCAAGTGGCAAAATAAAAATAAGTACTGCTATAATTATAGGAATAGTTTTATTAATACTTTCTATAATACTAAACCTGTTAATAAGTCCTAAGTTATTAACACCTAGTTTAATAATACTAATATCTTACTTAATAATTAATTTATTATACAGTAATGGCCTTAAAAATGTAGCAATAATAGATGTTGTAATATTATCAACTGGTTTCATTCTAAGAGTATATTATGGAGCTTCAATAATAAATGTAGATGTTTCTAACTATCTATTCTTAACAATACTAAATGCATCATTATTTTTAGGTTTTGGTAAAAGAAGAAAAGAAATGATAAAAGACAAAAACTCTAGAATAGTATTAAAAGACTATACAGAAAGTTTCCTAGATAAATTCCAATATCTAACCCTAACACTTACAATAGTATTTTATTCATTCTGGGCAATAGAACAAAACATAAAATACCTATACTTTACCATTCCACTACTCATGGTAATATTTATGAAATATTGTTTATACATAGAAAAAACAGGAGAGGGAGACCCTACAACAGTTCTCTATGAAGACAAAATACTTATGTTTTTATCACTGTTATATGTAATAGTTATGATAATATTTTTGTTATAAAGATAGATATTTACTAAAAAAGATGTTAAAATATAAACGAATATTTAACATCTTTTTAGATGTATTTTAAAAGAGGAGATTACATAATGAACAAAATAGTAGTATTAATTCCAGCGCTTAATCCAGCTGAAAATTTTATAGAATATTGTGAAAATTTAACAAAAAATAAAAATGTTGAATTAATAGTAGTAGACGATGGAAGCAAAAAAGAACTAAAATATATCTTTAACAAAATATCTAAACTAACAAACACAACACTACTTACTAATGCAGTAAATCTTGGTAAAGGTCGAGCACTTAAAAATGGCTTTAACTATTATCTAAATAAATACCCTAAAGAAAATTTCGGGGGGGGTATTATCACAGCCGACTCAGACGGACAACATAGTATAGAAGACATAATCTCTATAGGAGAAGAACTAAATAAACAAACTGAGCCTTGCATCATACTAGGAACTCGTGACTTTAACGACCCTAATGTACCATTTAAAAGTAGAAACGGAAACAAAATAACAACCACAATCTTTAAACTTCTTTATGGTAAAAAAATAAATGATACACAAACTGGATTAAGAGGCTTATCATATGACTTCATAAAAACATGCTTAAGTTTAGATGGAGAAAGATTTGAATATGAAATAAACATGCTAATAGAAGCAGTACAAAATAACATAAAAATAATAGAACATAAAATAAAAACAATATACTTTAATAACAATGCAGAAACTCACTTTAACCCAGTAAAAGATTCAATAAAAATATACAAAATAATATTTAAAAAATTCTTTAAATTTGCTATATCTGGTCTTTCTTCAGCCATACTAGATGTATTACTATTTACTTTATTCTATAAAATAATCATAAAATTTAAAATAATATACCCAATAATAGTATCAACAATATTAGCAAGAATAATATCTTCATTATATAACTACTTCATAAACAAAAATCTTGTATTTAAAGATAACCTTAATAACAAAACAATAATAAAATACTACATTTTATGTATAATCCAAACACTAATATCTTCAATATTAGTAGAAAAAATGTACACACTATTAAATGGAAATTTATTCCCAAGCATAATAAAAATATTTGTAGATACCATCTTATTCTTAATAAGTTTCCAAATACAACAAAGATGGGTATTTAAAACAAGAAGAGATAAAAAATCAGATTTGACTTCTTAAACTTATACTAATATAATTAATATGAAGGAGAAACACATGGCAAAACAAAGTATGAAAAAAACAAAAAATAATCTGGGGGGGGTATTAAATACTTCATTTTGTCACATTCTAAACACATAGAATAGTTTTTTCTATGTGTTTTAATATGCAAAGAAAGGAGAATTATGAAAGAACTAGAGTACCCATTTAATAGTGACTATATAATCACAAAAAAGAAAAAAATAAAAAAAGAATTATTAAATACTGATAAAAAATTTATAGAAAAAAACATTGCAGTACTAGGTGGCTCAACAACAAATGATATCATACAAATACTAGAATTATTCCTATTAAACTACGGAATAAAACCAAACTTTTATGAGTCAGAATATAACAAATACTGGGAAGATGCAGTATTTGAAAACAAAAAACTAGACGAATTTAAACCTGACATAATTTATATTCACACAACAAACAAAAACATACAATCATACCCTAACATAAAAGACACAATAAGTGAAGTAAACAACAAACTAGACACAGAATTTGAAAGATACACCATAATGTGGAATAAATTATTTGAAAAATATAACTGCACAATAATACAAAATAACTTTGATTACCCAGTTATAAGATTACTAGGAAACAAAGACGCAACAGACATACATGGAAAAGTAAACTTCATAACAAAATTAAATTTAAAATTTGCTGAATATGCAAATGCATCCCCAAACTTTTTCATAAACGACCTAAACTACATATCTTCTCAATACGGATTAGACGAATGGGCAGACGAATTTTACTATTACATGTACAAATACGCTTTAACAGTAAAAGCAATTCCAACACTAGCATTTAACATTGCTAACATAATAAAAGGAATATACGGAAAAAACAAAAAAGCCTTTGTACTAGACTTAGACAACACCCTATGGGGTGGTGTAGTAGGAGACGATGGTGTAGACAACCTAGTAATCGGACCAGAAACATCAGAAGGACAAGTATACACTGACTTCCAAAAATACTTAAAAAGTTATAAAGAAATGGGAATATTACTAAACATAAACAGTAAAAATGATGAAGAAAACGCTCTTGCTGGCCTTAATCATCCAGACGGAATATTAAAAAAAGACGACTTCATAATAATAAAAGCAAACTGGCTACCAAAATCAAAAAACATAATAGACATATCAAAAGAATTAAACATAGGAATAGACAGTTTAGTATTTGTTGACGATAACCCAGCAGAAAGAGAAATAATAAGAATGAACACAACAGGTGTAGGCATTCCAGAACTAGACAAAAGTTACAAATACATGAGAATAATAGACCACTCAGGCTACTTCGAGGGAATGAACCTATCAGAAGAAGACTTCAAAAAGAACGAAATGTATAAAGAAAACATAGAAAGAACAAAACTAATGAACACATTTGATAACTATGACGAATATCTCCGTTCTCTTGAAATGGTAGGAGAAATAAAAGAATTTGCGCCAAAATACATGGCAAGAATTGCACAACTAACAAATAAAAGTAATCAATTTAACCTAACAACAAAAAGATACACTCAAAGTGAAATAGAAAGTATAGCTGCAAACCAAGAATATATAACATTATATGGTCGCCTAGTAGATAAATTTGGAGATAACGGTGTAGTATCACTAATAATAGGCCACCAAAATGGCACAAAATTAGACATTGACCTATGGCTGATGAGCTGTAGAGTTCTAAAAAGAGACATGGAATTTGCAATGATGGATGCTTTAGTAAAAGAATCACTAAAACGTGGTGTAAAAGAAATATATGGTTACTACTATAAAACTGCAAAAAATAACATGGTAAAAGAATTTTATAAAGAACAAGGTTTCACAAAAATAAGTGAAGACGAAGAAAACAATACAATTTGGAAACTAGAAATAAACAATAAATATAAAAATAAAAATAAATTTATAAAGGTGGAGGAATAATAATGAGTAAAGAAGAAATATTTGAAAGATTAAACAAAGTCTTTAGAGACGTATTTGACGACGAAAGCATAACAGTAACAGAAAACACAACATCAAGTGACATAGAAGATTGGGATTCACTAGAACACATAAACCTAATCGTTGCAGTAGAAAATGAATTCAAAATAAAATTTAATATGGGCGAAGTAACAACAATGAAAAATGTTGGAGAAATGGCTAATATAATTGAATCAAGAATTAAATAACAAACTTACTGGAGGAATAAAAAATGAGTTTAACTGGATTAACATTCGTAATATTTTGTATAACAACTCTAATTATATATTTTATATTTCCAAAAAAATATAAATGGGTAGTACTATTTATATCTAGCTTAATATTTTTGTTCTATAAAAACTTAAACATAAACACACTATTACAAGCCCTAATAATACTACTAACTTCATACATATTTGGTAGATTAATAGAAAAAAACAAAGATAATAAACTTGGAAAAAGATATCTAATAATAGGAATATTTATAATAATAGCATTACTATGTTACTTAAAATACACTAACTTATTTATAACAACAATAAATAGTATATCAAGCTTATTAAACATAAAAATAAAACTAAATCTAGTAGAAAGAAATGCTTTAATAGGAATAAGTTACTACTCATTAATAATGATAAGTTATCTTGTAGACATATACTGGGGTAAAACAGAAAGTGAAAAAAATATATTTAAACTAGCATTATTTATGTCATACTTTCCAATACTAACTTCTGGACCATTTATTAATTATAGTGAAATAAAAGAAGATTTATACACGCATCATAAATTTGATACAAAAAGAATAAGTAGCGGATTAATAAGAATATTATGGGGCCTATTTAAAATATTAGTAATATCACTTAGAATAAGTACATTAGTAAACACTGTTTACAATAACCCTAACCAATTTGTAGGTTTCTTTAACATATTAGCTTCTCTTTTCTTTGTAATAGAATTATACACAAACTTTTCAGGTTCAATAGATATAATAATGGGTGTATCAGAAATAATAGGAATAAATTTACCAGAAAACTTCGCCTCTCCATTTTTCTCAAAAAGCATAACAGAACTATGGAGACGCTGGCACATAACTTTAGGCACATGGCTAAAAAACTATGTATTTTACCCACTTCAAAAATCAAGAGCCATGCAATGGATTAATACAAAAAGTAGAAACATACTAGGTAAAAAAAGAGGAAAAAAAGTTGCAATGTATTTATCTATGCTAATAATGTGGGTATTAATAGGTGCTTGGCATAACGGAGCATATACATTCATAATAGGTTCAGGAATACTACAATTTATATACATCTTTTTAGAAGACACACTAACCCCAATTAGTAAAAAAATAAACGAAAAACTAGGAATAAACACAGAATGCTTTAGTTACAAACTATATCAAATGATAAGAACTTATTGTTTATTCTCACTATCAATGGTATTTTTCCGTTCAGCTACAGTAAAAGATGCAATAATATTTATTAAAAACATGTTTGTATTTAACGAAATATACGTAATAAAGGAAGGTATATATAACCTAGGATTAGACTTACTAGACTTAAAACTACTATTTATATCTATATTAGTATTATTTATAGTTGACTATATAAAAACAAAAGGTAATATTAGAGAAAAACTATTTAATCAAAACTTGCCATTTAGATGGCTAATAATATTCACACTAATATTTAGTATAGCAATATTTGGGTGTTATGGTATAGGTTTTGACCCAGCCACATTCATATATGGACAATTTTAAAGGAGGGTTTGAATGAAAAAAATAATAAAATGTTCTTGTTTCTTATTAATATTTGCACTCATTTGGACCACTATATTTTCTAGACTTAGACTAGATACTAACTCAATAAGATTTTTATACACTGAACCAAAAAACAGCATGGATGTTATATTCATAGGTAGTAGTAATGTATATGCTCACTTTAATAACACCCTAGCATTTAATAAATATGGCTTTACTACAGGACTATTATCAACTGACTCAATGCCATATGAAATGATTAAACACTTGCTTATAGAATCACAAAAATATCAAAATCCAAAAGTATATGTACTAGATTTAACAAAATTAAGTTTTGACATGGACACATATGATGAGGGAAGTATAAGAAAAAGCGTTGATTCACTTAAACAATCAAAAAACAGAATAGATGCTGTAACAGAAATACTAACTAACAGAAACTATGATAAAAAAGATTACATAAATTACTACTTTAAATTCTTAATGTACCATAATAGATGGAAAAATCTATTAAGCGGAATAACACCAGATATACCACTTAATTATCTTTATAAAGGCTACCTATTTTCAACATTTACCGAAATAACCGAACCTCAAGAAGACTACACATGGCCTACAAAAATAGAAAAACTACCAGAAGTAAATGAAAAAATTTTAAGAGACTTAATTAAATATATAAAAGAAAACAATTTATCTAATAAAGTAATATTTACAATTCCAGCAAAATGGTACATAGATAACTTAGATGCAAGACTAAATTATGCGGTAAACATACTAAAAGAAAATAATCTAAAAGTTATAAACTTCACACAAATAAGTGACTTAAATATTAACTATCAAACAGACCTTTATAACTACAACCATCTAAATGTCTATGGCGCAACTAAATTCACTTTATACTTTAGCAAATACTTAAAAGATAATTATGATTTACCAGACCATAGAAGTGATACAAACTATTCTTCATGGGCTAGCGAATATGAAAGATTTAAAACAGACTTTAAAAGCGTTACAAATAAAGATTTTAATGACTTATTAAATAGTTACGAAAGTAGCATTTAATAAGTTTTTTTATAAAACAGGAAAGTTCTTAATAAAAAAATAAAAAAAATAACAAAAACACTTGTATGCCGAATATTTGTGTGCTATACTTAAACAAGTAAGGAGAAAATAACAAAAAAATTATTAAATGTTGTACTCTAATTTTATAGTCAATAAATTATGTGGAATTCCACATAATGTTTTTTATGTTGAACTTTTAGTTATGTTGAACTTTATAAAAGAAGCC
>CANQQR010000004.1 GCA_947626035.1 uncultured Bacilli bacterium
TCTTACATAATAAATTAAAAAGTGTGTAATAGTCAATTCAATTAATGAATTAAATATTACACTTATATGGTACCAGGTTTTGCCTAATGAAGTTTAAGACTTTTATTTTAAGAGTGCTTAGACACATTTGTGCAATATTACTTGAAGTAATCGCACTCGTTGCATTATTGATAGTTTTAAAAAACACTGGAAATTAGTTCCAATGTTTACTAAACATTTTGGGTAAACATTAAAGTAGTTGCTTGAATGCTTCCCTTATGTATTAATATTACCACACAATTATTATTTATACAACAAAAAAATAGGAGGAAATAAATGACTAAAAATGAACAACATGACGATAATTACTATTATAATATTATTAGAAAAAACATCAAAAAATATAGAAAAAATTTAAATTTAACTCAACAAAATTTAGCAGATAAATCTGGTCTAACAATGAATTATATTGCAAAAATAGAGAGTAATAAATTAGAGCGAGGTTTTACTATCGCAACACTAGGCCGAATTGCTGATGCATTAGAAATAGATATAACAAAATTACTAGAAAAATAAATTTAAACAGGTGCCTTTATGAATAGATTAAAAGATTTAAGAGAAGACAAAGATTTAAAACAAAAAGAAATTGCCAAGATATTCAATATAGATCAAAGCAATTATAGTAAATATGAATTAGAAAAAATTAATATACCAATAGATTTATTAAAACAATTTGCAAAATACTATGACACAAGTACTGATTATATTTTAGGATTAACTAATGAAATAAAACCTTACCCTAAAAACAATTAACTTATAATTTTTTTTAAACTTTTTTCTCATACCAAAATTTAAAATTGGTATGCTTTTTGTATTACATTTGTACTATTTTTGTATTTTATTTGGTATAAATGTATATTATTTTGGTACAAAATTAATGTTCAAAATTCAATTTTGGAAAATTTGACTTTAATAAATACTTGTGTTAGTCTATAGAACTATGGGAAGTATTTAAGTAACCTTTGGTGTTTACCTTTTCTTTTAATAAATGAGAGGTTTTACAAAGTGAAGTTTAAGTTCTTTTTCTTAAGAGTGCTTGAACGCATTATTGTGATATTATTCGAAATAATAATTATTATTTTGATAATAAAAAACACTGGAAATTAATCCAATGTTTACAAAACATTTTAGGTAAACATTAAAGCAGTGCTTGAATGCTTCCCTTATGTATTAATATTACCACAAAATTATTATTTATACAACAATGAAATAAAGAGATATAAATTTAACTAAGAGAATATATGAATAGACTAAAAGACCTACGAGAAGACCACGACTTAAATTACCCAAAAATAGAAAAATAACCAACATACCTAAACAAAAGGTATTTTTTTCATAAAAAAAACATCAAGCAATAAATCACTCAATGTCCTTAATAAATTTAACCTTTTATCTTTTTAAGTTCCTCATAATACATTGCTGTACTTACTGAAACATAAGGTCCTACATAAATAATTGCAATACCAAAAGTAAAGAGAACTAATAAAAACCAACCTATAAAACTTAAAATAAACATAAAATAATCTAACTTATAACCATTAGTCAATCTCTTACTTTCACTAAGTGCATCCATTGCATTAATATCAGGATTATCTACAAAAATATAAAATACCATACTATAACTTAAAGCAGCAATAATCCCAGGAATAACAAACAATATAGACCATAAGCAAACTAACACACCAACTAACAATGAAATTGCTAAAACAGGTCCAAACATACCATAATACTTCACTAAATCATTAACAGAATATTCTTTACCTCTAATAAAATTCAAAAAATAAGCAATAACCCCAACGCTAAGTGGTAAACTAACAAGCTCCAATATCAAAGTAACAACTAAACCTAACATAGAATCTTCTTCAAACATTCCACTAATAAATCCACTCACAAAACTAACAAGCATCACTACAAGCAAAGGAATTAACAAATTCCATAAATTATTATTAAGCTTAGCCTTAGCAGCCTCTTTCAAACTAGCTCTATTGATAACACCATTAGAACTAATCCTCTCATTAACTATCTTTCCACACTTAACACAAACATCAGCACCATCTTTTAACTCTTCTCCACAATTTGGACAAAACTTAGCCATATAAAATACCTCCTATTAAGAAACATTATACTACTTAAATCACTTATTTACTATACATTAAATCTAAAATAACAAATATCGCCATCTTGCATAACATAATCTTTTCCCTCAAGTCTCACTTTACCTGCTTCCTTAACCTTAACTTCACTACCAAACTCTACTAAATCATCATAACTCATAACCTCAGCCTTAATAAAGCCTCTCATAAAATCTGTATGTATAATACCAGCACACTCAGGAGCTTTCATACCATTCTTAAAAGTCCAAGCCCTAACTTCATCCTTACCAACAGTAAAAAATGTACTAAGTCCTAAAATCTTATAAGTAGTATTAATAAGCTTATCAAGTCCACTCTCCATAATACCAAGTTCACTCAAAAACACCTTTTTCTCATCATCCGGTAACTCAACAAGCTCAGACTCAATCTTTGCACACATCAATATAACTGGAGCATTAGAACTACTAACATAATCTTTAACCTTATCTACATAAGGATTACTTCCATTAACTAAATCAACCTCATTAACATTCGCTAAATAAATAACAGGTTTCAAAGTAATAAAATTAAAAGCCTTAATAACCAAAAGTTCCTCATCACTAAACTCTAAACTTCTAAGACTACCACCTTTAACCAAACACTCTTTACACTTATTCAAAACCTCTATTTCATAAAGAAGTTCCTTATCTTTTCCAGTCTGAGCCTTTTTAACAATCTTATCAAGCCTATTATTTAAAATCTCCAAATCAGAAATAGCAAGCTCCAAATTAATAATATCAATATCTCTTACAGGATCAATATCTCCCTCAACATGAATAATATCTTTATCAACAAAACATCTAACAACATGTATAATAGCATCCACTTCTCTAATATGACTCAAAAACTTATTACCAAGACCCTCTCCATTACTAGCACCCTTAACAAGTCCAGCAATATCAGTAAACTCATACTGTGTAGGAATAGTCCTTTCTGGCATAAACATATTCTCTAAAACCTCTAACCTCTTATCAGGAACAACAACAGTTCCCAAATTCGGATCAATAGTCGCAAAAGGATAATTTGCAGCTAAAATATTCTTCTTAGTAATAGCATTAAAAAGTGTACTCTTTCCAACATTAGGCATCCCAATAATACCAGCTTTAAGTGACATTCAAATCCCCTCCAAAATCTAAAATACTAACCCTGGTGTACTTCCAATACCAATAGGAACCCCAGTAATATAAAATCCTACTATCAAAATAAACCACATTATAAACATATAAATACCATAACTCTTCATATACTTAAAAGACCCAAACAAAGTAATTTGATTACCCTTATCATACTTCTCCATATATGCAATATAAATAACATAATACATCATAATAGGTGTAAACGCCATAGACAAACTAGACCCAGCAACAAACACCACTTGTGCAAACTCAGGACTAATACTAGCATTCATTAAAGCAGGAACAACTTGTGTACTCATAATTTGCCACTTACCTTGTAACCCTGTATAAAATAAACCAACAACAATAGACAAAATAAACAAGAAAATAACAAGACTAAGTCCACTAAAACTAAACATATCAGTCAAATGAGTAAGAAGTGCAACAACTACCACACCAATATTACTTTGCTCAAAAGTACTAATAAACAAACTAGCAACAAATATCAAAACAATAATACTTCCAATCCCATCCAAACTATAACTCAAACACTCACTAATATCTTTATTAGTTCTAACAGTCTTACTAACAAAACCATAAGCAAGTCCTACAACAATAAACAAGAAAGTAATAATAAACACAAAACCTTGATTAAACAAAGAATTAGCCCCAAATAACTTATCAATATAATAAGTTCCATTACTATCTAACAATTGTCCACTAAAAGGAAGTCCTGGTATAATCATATAAATAACTAAAAGCAAATACAAAATAGCCGCACCAATACCAATAATTAAACCTCTAAGCTCTCTATTAGAAAACTTAACCTTATCTAAAGTTTCAACCTCATCAAACTCATACTTTCCAAGCTTAGGCATAATCACTCTCTCAGTAACCCTAGTCATAAGAATAGAACCTATAACCAAAGCAGCAAGCATAATAAACAATTGAAAATTAATACCAATACTATACCCCTCATCTATAACTCTAGCCGCAGTAAGAGTCAAATTTAAAAGTGTAGTCTCTTGACTAGTCAAAAATACATTAATTCCATACCCAAAACACACACCTGCAAAACTTGCAATAATACCTCCAAAAGGATGCCTATGTCCATACTTAAAAAGCATAGCCCCAACAGGAAGCATCAAAACAAACCCTATATTACCAAACAAACTTGATAATATACTAATAAAAATCAACATAAATGTTATACTATTCTTTCTAAAATTCTGTGTAATTAAAGTAAAGAAAGTCCTAGCAAAACCACTCTTCTCCAAAACACCAATACCAATCAATATAATAATAAGTGTACTAAGTGGCGCAAAATTAACAAAATTAGAAACAGTATGTGTAATAATATACTTAATTCCACTAGTACTAAGTAAATTAGTAACCCCAATAACATTATTTGAAAGTGTATTAGTATAATCATTAACAGTACTATATTCAGCCTGTAAATCAAACAAAGATAACACAAAACTTAAAATTATAGTTACAAAAGTCATAAGTATAAATATAAATATAGGACTAAATTTTTTATTTTTCATTTTCCACCACTTTCTTAAGCTTACGTTCAAACTCTATTCTATCCATCATAATAGTTCTACCACACTTAATACATCTAAGTTTAATATCAACACCCATCCTAATAACTTCCCAAGCATTCTCTCCACATGGATGTCCTTTCTTCATTACCACAATACTATTTAAGCCGTATTTCATAAATCACCTAATCCAAGTCTATTTGAATATTTAAAATCTCTAATATTCTCTCTAAATCTTTATCACTATCAAAAGGAATAACAATATTATTCTTATTAACCTTAACCATAGTACCTATCTTCTCCCTCATAGAATGTTCTACCACATTATACTTAGGATCCTTAACCTCTTTTTTCTTAATAACATTCTTCTTCTCAAAGTCTCCATTAGTTACTAAATCCTCTAGCTCTCTAACACTCATATTCTTCTTAACAACATCCTCTGCTAAAGTAACAATCTTATCTTCATCATTAAGCTTACTCAAACACCTAGCATGCCCCATACTAATCTCATCAGACAAAACCATATCTTGAACTTTCTTAGGTAAACTCAAAATACCCAAAATATTAGTAACATGACTTCTACTCTTACCTATTTTATTCGCTAACTCTTCCTGTGTCAAGTGCATAGTACTAATCATATTCTTATAAGCCATAGCTTCTTCAATAATATTAAGATTTTCACGTTGAATATTCTCTAAAATAGCTATACTCATCATCTCATCATCAGTAAAATCTCTAACAATCGCAGGAACAGTCTCAAGCCCAGCCTTTTTAGCAGCTAAACTTCTCCTCTCTCCTGCAATAATCTCATAACCTTTAATACTCTTTTTAACAATAATAGGTTGAATAACACCATACTCTTTAACACTACGTGTAAGCTCATCTAACTTCTCTGGATCAAACACCTTTCTAGGTTGATAAGGGTTACTTCTAAGCTCATTCAAATTAACTTGTATAACATCCTCTTTACTACTAGCTTCAACTACACTCTTCTCAAACTCATCAATATTAAAAGCTTCATTACTAAATAGTTGCTCTAACCCTTTCCCCAGTGCTCTCCTCTTTGTTTCCATCTCTCTCAATCACTTCCTTTGCTAAATTTATATAAGCAAGTGCTCCTCTACATTTAGGATCATACTCTAAAATTGGCTTACCATGACTTGGCGCTTCAACTAGCCTAACAAGTCTTGGAATAATTGTATTAAACACTTTTTCTTTAAAAAATTTTCTAACATCCTCTACAACCTCAAGTCCAACTAAAGTCCTACCATCAAGCATGGTAAGAAGTACCCCCTCAATATCTAACTTAGGATTAATCTTACTCTGAGTAAGTAAAATCGTATTTAATAATTGTGTAACACCCTCAAGAGAATAATACTCACATTGAACAGGAATCAAAACACTATCACTAGCCGCAAGTGCATTAGTAGTTAAAACACCAAGTGCAGGCGGACAATCTATCAATATATAATCATACCTATCTTTAATAGAATCAATCTGTATCTTTAACTGATCCCCTATAACAAAATCTTTCTCTTGACTAGCAGTTTGTATCATTTCAATCTCAGCACCACTAAGAAAAATCATAGATGGAACAATACTAAGATTTTTAAACTTAGTCTTTATAATTGCATCCTTAATATCACAACTATGAATAATAACATCATAAATACTCTTACTAATCTCTGCCTTATTAAGACCTAGTCCAGTAGTACTATTACTTTGTGGATCCAAATCAATTAATAAAACTTTTTTACCTAAATGCCCTAAAGCACTACTCAAGTTAATACTAGTAGTAGTTTTACCTACTCCACCTTTTTGATTAACAAGTGATATAACCTTTCCCATAATACTACCTCGCTATAAAATAATTTTAGCACATTTAAGAGTATTTTAAAACATATTTTAACTCTATTTTTTTACCTTGTGCTCTTATATTATATAATAAGAAAAAAAACTAGTCACTAATAAATTAAAGATTTTTAAAAATATTTAAAAGAAAATAGAATAAAGAATATAAAAGAAAAAACAACACATACTAAAAAAGGTGATAAACGTGAACTACAAAAACTTTAACAAAAACTTATTTAACTTTATAGAAAACTCAACATGTGCATTTACTGGAATATTAAAAATAAAAGAAATACTACTAGAAAACAACTTTATAGAACTAGACGAATTCAAAAAATGGTCTTTAGACCCAAACAAAAAATACTTTATAACAAGATCTGATGCATCCATAATAGCATTCACTTTAGGAAATGGCAATACTTATAACATAGCTTGCACACACATAGATACCCCATCTCTTAAAATAAAACCTAAAAACACAATATATGAAAAAAATTATCTAAAAGTAAACATTACCCCATATGGAGGTTTACTAGACTACGCATGGCTAGACACTCCACTTTCTATATCAGGAAGAATAATAATAAGAAAAAATGACAACTACTACAAAAAAATAGTAGACTTTAAAAGACCACTACTATGCATCCCTAGCCTTGCAATACACCAAAACAGTGAAGCAAACACTAACTTTAACATAAATGAACAAAATGACATGCTACCAATAATATCACTAAAAAACACAAAAGACCCTATAAATGACTTAATAAAAGAAGAACTAAAACTAAGCTCCTTAGAAGAAATATGTGACTACGATTTATTCTTATACGTAACACACAAACCAAAATATTTTGGACTAGAAAATGAATTCATACTATCTCCTAGAATTGACGACATATCTTCTACATACTGTGCCCTAAAAGCTTTCATAGATAACTCTGTAACATCAAAAAACAACATATTCTGTGCATTTAACAGTGAAGAAATAGGTTCACTAACAACAGAAGGAGCAGACTCATCATTTCTAATGGACACACTAAAAAGAATAGCAAAAGAAACAAAAAAAGACCTACCACTATCTATATCTAACTCTATAATATTAAGTGTAGACAACACTCATGCACTACACCCAAATAAACCAGAAAAAAGTGATACCAACAACCTAGCACTACTAAACAAAGGAATAGTAATATCAAAAGACTGTGAAAGTCCAACAAACAGTATCACTTCTTCAATAATAAAAGGAATATGCACAAAAGCAAAAGTTCCTTACCAAGACTTCGTAACAAAAAACGACATGACAAGTGGGAGCACACTATCAGGAATAAACCTAAGACACGTAAGCATTGACTCAGTAGACATAGGCCTTGCACAACTAGCAATGCATGGTGGAATGGAAATAATAGGCTCACTTGATCCATACTATCTATACACTGCACTAAAAAAATTCTACACAACAAACATAATAAAAGACAAAAACAAAATAACCTTAAACTTCTTCTAACAACCAAAGAATAACATTCTTATGAATAATACCATTCTGTGAATAATCTATTTTATCAGTTGATATAACATACTTAGGGTAATTATCATCAATATTATCAAAAGCACCAAACTCTCTTACTTCTGTCTTCTCATCCGCTAAAGTAAATGCTACTTGATAATATTCTTTTTTATTATGTTTAGTTGCAATAAAATCAATTTCCTTACCATTATTATTTCCTACACTAACATCATAACCACGATTAACTAACTCATTAAACACAATATTCTCTAAATATGCACCATATTGTGTTTTTTTATTAACATTTAAAATTTGTCCTAACCCTAAATCAGTTAAATAATACTTATCCTTACGTGACAAAATTCTTTTTCCTCTCACATCATAAGTAGAAACTCTACTCATTAATATAGAAGACACCGCATAATCTAAACATTCATAAACAGTCTTAGAAGAAACTGGTATCTTTTCCTTTGCAAACTCTCCTAACATATTTTTAGGAGAAAACACTTGAGATGGATTAGTAACTAAATATTCCATAATCCTTTCAAATATATTTAAATTAAGAATATTATTCCTCTTAACAATATCTTTTAACACAATAGAAGAAAAAACATCCCTTAAATAATTATTCCTTGCTTCCTCTGTCACAAAATCAAACCTCTGAGGCATACCTCCCCACATTAAATAATCATTAAAAGCATCCTCCACATCCTGTTTATCACTTATTCCCTTTAATAACACAACTTCCTTAAAAGAAAAAGGATTAATCAAAAAAGAAACATATCTTCCAGAAAGTAATGTAGCAAGTTCACTAGAAAGCAATTTAGAATTTGAACCAGTAATAAATATAGAAACATTTAAAGTAGCCTTAAATGAATTAATTGCTTTTTCCCATTCACTCACTAACTCTATCTCATCAAAAAATAAATAATACTTTTCTTTATCACTAATTTTATCTTTAACGAACTTATTTAAATCCATATAATCATTAATAAAAGAATACTCAACATCCTCAAAATTAACATATATAATATGTTCATCATCAATTTTACTATCGCGAATCTCATCAATAATTTGCTTTAACAAAACTGATTTACCACATCTTCTTATTCCAATAATAACCTTAATAATATCTAAAGAATAAAATTCTCTAATCCTCTTCAAATACATTTCTCTTTTTATCATAATCAACACCACTTACATTTTAAAACATAAAACATAAAAAGTCAACATATTTTCTTACAGGAAAATAAACCCGCAAAAATTACTTCATATTTTCCTACAAGAAAACATAGAAAAAGAGTAGAAAACACATCTACTCATCTTTCTTACTCTTCTTTTCTTTCTTACTATTATTATACTCTTCCACTAAAGCCTCAATTTCCTCTTTAGTAATAGTTTCCTTTTCACTCAAAGTATTAGCAAGCAATGTAACTAAATCCTTATTCTTAATCAAAATAGACTTAGCTCTTTCATAACACTCATTCATAATCTTTCTAATCTCTTTATCAATCTCAAGTGCTACAGTATCACTATAATTCTTATTACTAGTAGTATAATCTCTACCTAAAAATACCTCACTACTTCTATGCTCTAATTGAACAGGTCCTAAATCACTCATACCATACTCAGTAACCATACTTCTCGCAATAGCAGTAGCTCTCTTAAAGTCATCACTTGCACCAGTACTCATTTCTCCTAAAAATAACTCTTCACTAACACGTCCACCTAAATAACTAGTAATCCTTTGAAGTAACTCTTCCTTAGTCATAACTAAAGTTCTCTCTTCCTTAGGAAGCATTTGTGTATAACCTCCAGCCATACCTCTTGGAATAATAGTTATCTTATGAACTTCCTCACCATTAGGAAGCTCAATACCTAAAACAGCATGTCCACTCTCATGATAAGCAACAACTTTCTTCTCAAAATCAGTAACCTTTCTACTAACCTTAGCAGGTCCCATTAAAACCCTATCACTTGCTTCATCAATCTCATCCATACCAATAGCATTCTTATTTCTTCTAACAGCTAAAAGTGCAGCCTCATTAAGTAAATTCTCTAAATCAGCACCACTATACCCTGGTGTCCTTTGTGCAATATGCTCAAGTTTTACACTCTCTTCTAAAATCTTACCCTTAGCATGAACATTCAAAATAGCTTCTCTTTCCTTAACATCAGGTAAATTAACAGTAACTTGTCTATCAAACCTACCTGGCCTTAAAAGTGCAGGATCTAAAACATCAGGCCTATTAGTAGCAGCTATAATAATAATTCCCTCATTAGCGCCAAAACCATCCATCTCAGTAAGTAACTGATTTAAAGTTTGCTCTCTCTCATCATGTCCTCCACCTAAACCAGTACCTCTTTGTCTACCAACTGCATCAATCTCATCAATAAATATCAAACATGGAGCAGTTTGCTTAGCTTGCTTAAACATGTCTCTTACTCTACTAGCACCAACACCAACAAACAACTCAACAAAATCACTACCACTTATATAATAAAATGGTACACGTGCTTCTCCCGCAACAGCCTTAGCAAGTAAAGTCTTACCAGTTCCAGGAGGCCCTACTAAAAGCACACCCTTTGGAATTCTAGCACCAAGCTTTTGAAACTTCTTAGGATTTTTAAGAAAATCAATAAGCTCCTTAACTTCCTCTTTCTCCTCATTTAATCCAGCAACATCCTTAAAAGTAGTCTTACCTCCATCTTGATTTAACTTAGCTCTACTTCTACCAAAATCTAAAGTTCCACCTTTTCCATTACCCATCATTGATCTAACCAAATAAACAGAAAGACTGGCTATCATAATAATAGGAATAAACTCCATAAGAACAGAAACCCAAACATACCTAGGTTCTTTATTAACAACAATATCTAATTGTTGCAAATTAGCTTCCTCTAATACCTTACTAATAACACTATCAGTATAAGGCAAAATAAGCGTAAAACTCTCATTCTTATCATAATCCTCTAACTTACCTGTTAACAAATAAGTACTATCACTTGACTTAGGTGTAACCTCTAACTTAGTAACTTGTTCACTCTCTAAATAAGTCATAAACTCATTATAACTTAACTCATGCACTTTAGTATTATTAGCATCCCAAAAATAAGCAGCAACTAATATTACAGACAAAAGTAACACATAAGGTAAAAATGTTCTAACACTATTATTTCTCTTCATAAGATTTCCTCCTCTTTTAATAATACTTAAGTATTATATCATATTCCTGACTCTTTTCCTTATCAAATTTACTTTTTTTAAGACCAGGAATCCAAACAACATTATTATTAGCATCACACACAACAGGCCAAACACTTCTATCTTTACTACTAATCTTACAATCTATAAATATATCATTAACCTTTTTATGTCCATCCATACCCTTAACACACATCTTGTCTCCATTTCTTCTTGTCCTAACATAAAGTGGAAGCAAAACCTCCTTAGAACTTAATCTAGTCACATAATTACTCGTATCTTCATCCAAACTAGTAGTAACAATATTCATCCCATTAGGTAAATTAACCACATCCCCAATTTCAATCTCATAAACATCATACTCTTCCTCTTCATAACCAAAAGTAAGCTTATCATAAGTCTTAATAACCTTAACATTATTAGGTAAATGAACAACAGCCTGAGCCCTATCTCCATTAACTAAATCCATAATAAGCTTAACATGAGTATTAGTAACAATAAACAAATCATCTCCATAAATCTTCTCTAAAATATTATAAATAATCTTAACCTGAATCAAATGATCTAACTCTAAAAACTTACCAATATAAAGAACACCATCAACAAGCACTCTATTAATAATATGACTAACTTCTCTATCAATATAACTATTACACTCTATCAAAGTCTCACTAAACTTCAAAAACTTCTCATGAACATTCGCGTCCTCACTCTTCAAAAACGGAAGAACATACTTTCTATACCTATTCCTAGTATAAGTATCTTTACTATTAGACTTATCAATAAAATACTTAATATGTTGCTTCTTACAATAATCTGCTAAATTCTCCTTAGTAACACTAATAAGAGGCCTCAAAATAACATAATCTCCTCTATCAATACTCTTAGAAAATCCACTATAGCCTTTCAAAGTAGACCCTCTAACAATCCTCATCAAAATAGTCTCAATCAAATCGTCCCCATGATGAGCAGTCATCAAAAACTTAGCATTATTCTCTTTACAAACCCTATCAAAAAAATTATATCTAATAGTTCTAGCCTCATTATGAAAATTATCATCTCCATAATTAGTAATCTTCATAAACTCAAACTGCAAACCCTTTTCCCTACAAAACTCTCTCAAATACTCTTCTTCTATCTTACTCTCTTCTCTAACATTATGATTAACATGACACACAATCACTATCAAATCAAGTTCCTCTTTAAGCCTAATAAGCAAATCCAAAAGAGCCATAGAATCAGGTCCACCAGACACCCCAACAGCCACAACATCCCTATACCTTATTCCGCTTTCCTTTAACAAATATTCATAAATTTCTTCCATAACACTTTCTTCCTTAATCAGTCTCCACTACATAAAGTTTATTACTGTCCTTAATTAGATAAAATACACCACTACTCTCATACCCCATATCAGTAACATATTCCCAACTAGCACTAGCCTTAAAAGCTTCATAACTCTGTCCATTATAATCATATGCCACGTCTTCTACACTACTAACATTAACATCCTTAACCTCAGGTAAATCTTGTACCCTATCTCCATAAACATTATTCTTAACATGATTATACATAGTATCTCCAGCATTAAGCTTAAAATTATCAAGAATATCAGGATGAACAAACTCTATTCCTCCAATATCACTACTAGTTAACTTATTACTAAGAGTATAAAAATCTGTAACAAAAAGCTTAGTTAAAATAGTAGCATAACTATTATAATCTATTTCTTCCTTATTTAAAACATCTTTTAACTCATTAAAATACTTTTTATATAAAGAAGTATCTAAATCATCCAAACTATAACCATAAACCTCCAAAGTATCTAACTTCTTCTTACTAACAACTTCCTTTTCATCCTTAACAACAAACTCAAGAACAAACTTCACACCAGTAACAACTAAAACAACCAAAATAAGAAAACCCATAACAGCATAAAACACTCTTGACTTATTAATAACCTTTTTCATTCCTTAATCTTTCCTCTCTAACAATTCATCTGCTTTACTAATCAAATCATGTACTATAATAGACTTACTAACCTCAAGTCTAGTATCAGCATACTCTTTAATCCTATCAATATAACCTGAATCAATTGGCAAATCATTAAGCAAAATATACTCATCCTTTAAATTACTATAAAACACATTATTAGTAAGAACATTACCATTAGGAAACACAACAATTCTCTCATTACTAGAGAAAACATCGCTTCCTAATGCATAATTATAATCTAAATTAAACATATTAGCAATAGTAGGAAACACATCCCACATACCCATAACATCCTTAATCTCGCCTTGTAACTTCTTATCACTAGTCCAAATAATCAAAGGTGTATTCTTTAAAAGCTCATACTTATAATTATCAATATCAACATAAGTAGGATCACTCTCATCCTTTAAATCATCAGTATAAGCATCATAATTATATAAAAGTCTCAAATTCTTCTTACCTAACTTACTCTCATGATCTCCATAAATAACAAACACAGTATCTTCATCCAAATTATTCTCCATAACCATATCAAAGAACTCACCCAAAGCTTCATCAGCATAATGTGCACTCTTCAAATAATTACCCATTTGAGTACCCTCAATATAAGGAACAGTCACACTCTCCATAATCTCATTACCATTTTCATCAAACTCTCCTGTACCCTTATCATAAGTAATACTAAAATCCAAATCTCCATACTTACTAACATCATCAAACGGACTATGATTACTAAGAGTAATAATAGTACCCATAAAATTCTCATGATCTGCCTTAATATCAGTCAAAATAGGAATAATTTGCTTAAAAAATGACTTATCAGAAAGACCTAAACCAACCCAATCTGGGTCACTCTTATCTTTAGGAACAAGATACCTGTCCTTTGCATAAAACTCTTGATAACCCAAAGTCTTATACATAGTTAACCTATTCCAATAAGTAGCCTCATTAGCATGCATACTAAACGTATAATAACCTTTCTTATTAAATTGTTGTTGAAGTGTCTCATAAGTTCTATCATAAAAATTAATAAAAACTGTACCACTACTACTTGGAAGAAGACCAGTACTCAAAGTAAACTCAGTATCACTACTAGTACCAACACTAATTTGTGGATAAAAAGAAGAAAAATACAATCCCTCTTTACTAATCCTATTCAAATTAGGTGTAATAACAGTACCATTAATCTCCAAATCAATCAAATAATTCTGAATAGACTCAGCATGAATAAAAATAACATTCTTACCCTCAAAAATATTAGTATACTGATTACTCTCCTTACTAACCTCTCTATTATTATAAAAATCCCTAAAAGTCTTAACCGCACTATCATAACCAAACATAGAACTAACACTAGGCTCTAAACTCTGAACCAAATCATTAAAAGTATACAAATATAACCCAAACCTTTGCACATTATAATCCCTATTCCATTGCTTAATTAACCTACTAGCCTCACTAGGAACCAAAGTAACAATAACAAAAGCAATAATAACAACACCAACAATAATATTACTAGCAAACATCCTCTTACCCTTTTCATGCTTACCAACCTCAAAATAATAATTCTTCTTACTCAAAACACCATTAACAATAATCATAATTATAGGCGCAATAATATAAATAAAATAAATAAGCTCAAGTCTACTAGTAACAGAATCACTAACCTCGCCCAACATAGACAAAGTAGCAAGCAAACTAACACTAACAAAACTCATATAAAAAGTATAATAAATATGATTTATAATACACAAAAATGTATAAAAAACACTAAGACCAAAAAAATACTTAAACTGATTTTTAGGCTTAAACAAATACCCAAAACTACCAAGCAAAACACACATAGTAAAATCACATACAAACGCTTTAATATCAAATGCTTCGCCAACAGTAAGAAGCCTTAACAAAAAACCAATAAAAATAGAAGTACACAAATAAGTCAAAAACAAAACATTAGTAGAAAAATACTTCTTAAAACTTCTTAAAAATTTCCCTAACTTAACTTTAAAATTCTTCTTACTAAAAATATCTTTAAATTTAACCTTAATATTCTTCATTTTATCTAACATTTTTCTATACCTCGACACATACATTATATCAAAATAATATGCACATTTTCAACAAATAAAATAAAAAGACAAAAATATCTTTACATATTCCTGTCTTAAGGTAACTTAGTTGTACCCTCTTTATAAGTATCATTATAATATAATGTACTACCAGTAGTATCAACATAAAGTGTTCCATCAAACTTCTTACCTTGACTCTCATTTTGATTAACACTAGTTTCAGGCAATTCCATAGTAAGACTATAAGTAATAACTGTCTCACTCTCACTTGGTGGAAAACTCTTATCAACTATCACAATATCTTTTTGTTCTCCACTACTATCTAACTCTATCTCTCCAACTGCACCAGAACCCTCAGTCTCACTAGTAACACTAGCAACAAGCCCTGGCATAGTATTAGTATACATTAACTTAATCTTAATAGGCCTTGTAGCATCACTAGCACTACTAGTAATAGTAAACGTCTTAGTCTCTTTCCAACTAGGCTCAATATTAGTTGCAGTCTTAAAATCAGCACCACCATCAAACTTAATAACACCAACATTAGCACTACCAACATTAATAACAGGCTCGCCAGTAGTATTCATTTTAGCAGTAAAATAAGCGAAAGTAACACCAATAACCGTAACAATAACAGTCGCAATAGTCAACACAACCAATATAATCTCATGCTTTCTACTCTTCATAATAATTCCTTTCCAACTTACAAATTAGGACTACCCTTAGCAATTATCTTACCCTCAAAAACCTTTCCTTGTAAATTATTTTGATTTTCTCCATTATCAAGAAATTTAACAGTCAATGTATATCTATGAGTAACACCGGTATTAATAGTACCAGTACCAATACTAGAACTAGCACTAGGAACAATAAGTTCTCCAGGAATAGTAACCACCCTATTAGTATCACTTATAGGAACATTAACATCTCCTCTAAAACTAGTACTACTTAAAGTATAAACAAACGACTCATCATTAATAGTATTCTTATCAACATACCAATACAAAGTATAATCTCCAATAGCATTCTCAACTTGACTAACATTAGCAATAGTAAACACTAACTCTTGACTCCAACCAGGTTCAACACTATCTGCATTAATATCATTCTCAGCATAAAAAGTAGTCATAATCTCTGAAACAGCTTGCATACCAACCTCACCATTAGTATCATTACCAACAACACCAGAAAGCCAAAAAGCATAAGTAGTACCAACACTTACTGATATAAATGATAAAACAGAAACAATAGCATAAATATAACTTCTAATAGAAAGCTTTAAATCATCTCTACTCTTTTTATCTTTCATATAATCACCATATCTTACATATATTACTATATAATATAATACCAATAATTCCAAAAAAAAACAATACCAAAAGAAAAAAACACGCAAAAAATTAAATGACCCAATATCACTCTAAAAATAAAATAATAACCCCAAATAACAAAAAACACACACTTCTACTTCCCCAAATAGTAAATTAACTATGTTCTTTCTTTCTCTTATCTCTTCTATTCTTCAAATGGATTTTTTTCTGTTCCTTGTGGGTTATCATTATTGTAGTAAATAGTATCGCCACTTGATAACTTACATGAAACTGTCGCTGCAATACTTGCTCCTTGTTGTTCATTTTGAGGAACTTCTGTTTCCTTGAAAGTTATTTTATATTTGAAGTTATGTACTAAATCACTTCCACTAGCATCTATTGTTCCAGTTGCTAATGGTATTGTTTGTGAGCCACCTGTAATCTTTACACCATCGCCATCTCCAGTGAATGCTTCATCAAGTTTAGCACCAGTTCCAGCAGTTGCAGTTACATACAAATCAGTAAAAGCAGTTTTTCCATCGACACCTGAGTCAGCAGAAGCAGTATTTGAAGTAACTTCTAAATTACATACATAGTTAAATGTACTTTGACCCTTTGTTGCTGTTATAGTTACTGTTTGATCTTTACTGTCCCAACCTGGTAATATTTTAGTACCAGTTACAGCAGCAGTTTCATACTTAATTGTTCCTAGTTGTGCTGCTCCAACTTCTACATTTGCAGGATTACCTTGCATTGTTGTAGTGAAATATGCAAATGTAGCACCGATTATAGCAACTAAAAGTGTAGCAATTCCAATTACTGATAAGAATATAGTTTGCCCTCTATTATCTCCCGTCTCCTCCTCCCCACACTCATAAATAGTAAATTAACTATGTTCTTTCTTTCTCTTATCTCTTCTATTCTTCAAATGGATTTTTTTCTGTTCCAGTTTGATTTTCATTATTGTAATAAAGTTCGCCTTTACCTGTTAACTTACATGAAACTGTTGCTGCGATAGTTGCTCCTTGTTGTTTATCTTGAGACTCATTTTTATCTTTGAAAGATATTTTGTATTTGAAGTTATGTTCTAAATCACTTCCATTAGCATCTATTGTTCCAGTTGCTAATGGTATTGTTTGCACAGCGCTTGTACCGTCTATTTGCACACCATCTTCACTTGAAGTTATAGCATTATCAATTTTAGCACCAGTTCCAACAGTTGCAGTTACATACAAATCAGTAAAAGCAGTTTTTCCATCAACACCTGAGTCTTCAGAAGCAGTATTTGTAGATACAATTAAATCACATTCATATTCGAATGTACTTTGACCTTTTGTTGCTGTTATAGTTACTGTCTTATCTGTACTGTCCCAACCTGGAAATATATTAGTAGCTTCTGTAACAGGTTCAGCAGAATAAGAAATAGTTCCTAGTTGTGCTGCTCCAACATTTACATTTGCTGCTTTACCTTGCATTGTTGTAGTGAAATATGCAAATGTAGCACCGATTATAGCAACTAAAAGTGTAGCAATTCCAATTACTGATAAGAATATAGTTTGCCCTCTATTATCTCTCGTTTCTTCCTCTCCACACCCATAAATAGTAAATTAACTATGTTCTTTCTTTATTTATTTATTTTTGCTCGTTATTAATGACTTTGTTCTGTGAAATGTTGTCCATCTTCTTCGCCAGATAGCTTACATGAAACTGTTGCAGCAATATTAGCTCCTTGTTGTTCATTTTGAGACTTATTTGTATCTTTGAAAGTTAATTTATATGTGAAGTTATGTATTAAAGTAGTTCCATTAGCATCAATTGAACCAGTCGCTAATTTTATTGTTTGTGGTGCTTCTGTAGCTTCTATCTTTACCCCATCGCCTTGAGTTAATCCAGTTTCAACAGTTGCACCAGTTCCAGCAGTTGCAGTTACATATAAATCAGTAAAAGCAGTAGCTCCATCAACACCTTCAGCTGCAGCAGTATTTGAAGATACGACTAAATTACATTCATATTCAAATGTACCATTACCTTTAGTAGCAGTTATTGTTACTGTTTGATCTTTACTGTCCCAACCTGGAAATATATTAGAACCAGTTACAGCAGCAGCAGTAAAACTAATACTTCCTAATTGTGCAGCATTCACAGTTACATCTTTTGCTTGTCCTTGCATTGTTGTAGTGAAATATGCAAATGTAGCACCGATTATAGCAACTAAAAGTGTAGCAATTCCAATTACTGATAAGAATATAGTTTGCCCTCTATTATCTCCCGTCTCCTCCCCTCCACACCCATAAATAGTAAATTAACTATGTTCTTTCTTTCTCTTATCTCGTTTTGCTTATTATTGTTGGTCTATTGACCTTTTTGTTGTGAATCTGTGTATTTTGCTTCGCCTGATAGCTTACATGTTACTTGTCCAGCAATGTTTCCACCTTGTTGCTCATTTTGTTCTTCATCATCTTTGAAAGCTAGTTTATAAGTAATTGTATGTATTGCTTGTTCTCCAGTTGTTTCTATAGTACCATGTGCTATTTTTAATGTTTGAACACCTTCTGCTCCATCAGCTGAACTTATTTGTTTACCTTCGCCAGAAAAGCCATCTTCAATTGTAGCATTAGAAGACTCAGCACTAAAATACAAATCGGTAAATTTAGTATTTGCTGTCACTTCTAAATTACATTCATAATCAAATTTACCTGCACCACCTGCAGCAACAGTTATTGTTGCGGTTCCTGTCTTCTCCCAACCTGGAAATATATTAGAATCTGTTATTCCAGTTGCAGTATAAGTAATTGTAGGTAATGTTGCTGAACCAACATTAATATCGCCTTGAGTTCCTGTCATTGTTGTAGTGAAATATGCAAATGTAGCACCGATTATAGCAACTAAAAGTGTAGCAATTCCAATTACTGATAAGAATATAGTTTGCCCTCTATTATCTCCCGTCTCCTCCCCTCCACACCCATAAATAGTAAATTAACTATGTTCTTTCTTTCTCTTATCTCGTTTTGCTTATTATTGTTGGTCTATTGACCTTTTTGTTGTGAATCTGTGTATTTTGCTTCCCCAGATAACTTACATGTTACAGCACCAACAATACTACCGCCTTCTTGTGAAGTTTGAGGCTCATCTGTATCTTTAAAAGTTAGTTTATAAGTAATTGTATGTGTTGCTTCTGTTCCAGTTGTTTCTATAGTTCCGCTTGCTATTTTTAAAGTTTGAACGCCCTCTTCTCCGTCAGCAGAACTTATTTGTTTACCTTCGCCAGAAAAACCAGATTCAATTGTTGCATCAGAAGATTCAGCACTAAAATACAAATCAGTAAATTTAGTGTTTGTTGTTACTTCTAGACTACATTCATACTCAAATTTACCAGCACCACCTGCAGCAACTTTTATAGTCGCAGTTCCTGACTCAGACCAACCTGGAAATATATTTGTGCCAGTCAAAGCAGTTGCAGTATAACTAATTGCTGGTAATGTCGCAGCTCCAACATTAATACTACCTTTTTGAGTTTCTTGCATTGTTGTAGTGAAATATGCAAATGTAGCACCGATTATAGCAACTAAAAGTGTAGCAATTCCAATTACTGATAAGAATATAGTTTGCCCTCTATTATCTCCTGTCTCCTCCTCCCACACCCATAAATAGTAAATTAACTATGTTCTTTCTTTCTCTTATCTTATTTCTCTTTAGTCTCCACTTTGATTACTTTGTGTATAATGAGCCTCGCCTGACAACTTGCATATTACTTGTGCTACAAGATTACCCTCTTGTTGGTCGTTTTGGTTATCATTATTATCTTCAAAATCAATTTTATATTTGAAGTTATGAGATACACTATCACCAGTTGTTGTAATAGTTCCGCTTGCTAATTTTATAGTTTGAACACCTTCTGCTCCATCAGCAGAACTTAATGTTTTAGCACTTTGAACACCAGTATCAATTTCAGCACCTGTTCCAGCTGTAACTGTTAACTTTAAGTCTTTAAATTTTTCATTAGTAGTTACTTCTAGATTACATTCATACTCGAATGTACCTGCACCACCAGCAGCAACAGTTATAGTAGCTGTTTTGTCTTCACTTGTCCAACCAGGGTATATATTACTTGCAGTTATAGCCTCAGCAGTATAACTAATTGCTGGTAATTTAGCAGAACCTACATTAATTTTACCTTGATTTTCTCCTGTCATTGTTGTAGTGAAATATGCAAATGTAGCACCGATTATAGCAACTAAAAGTGTAGCAATTCCAATTACTGATAAGAATATAGTTTGCCCTACCGCCGGAGGGTAGTAAGTAGTAAATAAAACATATAAACAACTTATCAACAAAGAATTAATTAAAACTACATACACATCCACAACCTAATAACAAAGTATATAAAATATAAAATAATATCAACAACATATACACAACTAAATTAATAAACAAGTAACATAATTTTTAAATCAAAAGAAATATAAAAAACTTCTAAAAAACATTAAATAACATAAATGATTTTTAGAAGTTAAAATGCCCATAAAAAAAAGACCATAAATAATCTTTATTTACAGTCTTAGTTAGATAAGACTAACTTTTTTATAAATAGTAAATTAACTATGTTCTTTCTTTCTCTTATCTCGTTTTGCTTATTATTGTTGGTCTATTGACCTTTTTGTTGTGAATCTGTGTATTTTGCTTCCCCAGAAAGTTTGCAAGTTACTGTAGCTGCGATGTTTCCACCTTGTTGCTCGTTTTGCTCAATTTCAGTATCTTTGAAGTCTAGTTTGTAAGTAAATGTATGTGATGTAGCACTTCCTGTAGCTTCAATTGTTCCACTTGCTAATTTTATTTCTTGAACACCTTCTTCTCCGTCTTCTGAACTTATTGTCTTTGGACTTTGAACACCAGCATCAATAGTAGCACCTGTTCCAGCTGTAACAGTTAATTCTAAATCTTTAAACTTAGTATTAGATGTTACATTTAGAGTACATTCATAAGCAAATTTACCTTTACCACTGTCGTCAACAGATATAGTTGCTGTCTTTTCTCCACTAGACCATCCAGGGTATATATCACTTGCAGTTATCGAATCAGCAGAATATGTGATTTTTGGTAATGTTGCAGACCCAACACTGATATTACCTTGAGTTCCTGTCATTGTTGTAGTGAAATATGCAAATGTAGCACCGATTATAGCAACTAAAAGTGTAGCAATTCCAATTACTGATAAGAATATAGTTTGCCCTCTATTATCTCCCATAGTTCTTTACCTCCTTTACTATATACAATGATATCAATTTTTATTTATAAAAGCAAGCAAAAAATGCAAAATATTGTAAAAATATTTCCCACCACACATAATTAACCATACAAATATAACAAAGAGTGACTAATTGTTAGCCACTCTTTATCACATTATTCATTAACTTTAACTTGTAATCTTGTATAAAATACCTTACCTTTATCAGCACTTTGGTCTTCATTAGTATTTTTAAATTCAAAAGTCAATTTATAAGTATGAGTTTCCCCAGCTTTAATAGTTACATCCTTAAGCATCTCTAACCCATTGTCAGATGGGTAAGGAACTCTACCCTCATTTAAATCTACAATAGTTTCGTCATTTCTAGTAATACCATAATAAAGTCTATTCTTAAAATTAAACGTATTAACTATATCTGTCCAAATAATACTATAAGTAACATCAGTATCTCCCTCATTCTTAATAGTAAAATTCTTACTACCTTTCCATCCAGGCGCAATACTTTGGTCTTTAAGTTCAGTATCATCTAAGAAAGTTAAATTAAATGTATCTCCTTGACCAGTACCAATAACAACATCCTTTAAATCACTAGGTGCATTTTCTCCAGTCTCTATAGGGTACTTATCAACCTTACCATCTCTATCTGTATCAATATTTCCGTCAGGTGTTCCATCTCCATCTAAATCAACATTCAAATCAGGTTTACCATCTCCATCAATATCAACATTAACATCTGGTAATCCATCATTATTAGTATCACAATTCAAATCACACTTACCATCATTATTAGTATCTTGATTAGTTAAATTCTTATCTGGTTTACCATCTCCATTAGTATCAACATTAACATCAGGTACACCATCTTTATTCATATCTAAATTAGTATCAGGTTTACCATCCTTATCATTATCAACATTAGTATCAGCCTTACCATCTCCATTAACATCAATATTAACATCAGGTGTTCCATCACTATCAGTATCGCAATTCAAATCACACTTTCCGTCTCCATCCTTATCAACATTCAAATCAGGCTTTCCGTCTCCATCAGTATCTAAATTACTATCAACCCTACCATCATTATTATTATCACAGTTTAAATCACACTTTCCATCTCCATCTGTATCTTGATTAGCAGGATTATCATCAGGTCTACCATCTCCATTAATATCTATATTAGTATCAGGCCATCCATCCTTATTAGTATCACAGTTTAAATCACACTTTCCATCTCCATTAGTATCTTGGTCAGTTAAATTCTTATCTGCTTTACCATCTCCATCAGTATCAACATTAACATCAGGCTTACCATCCTTATCTAAATCCAAATTAGTATCAGGATTTCCATCTCCATTAGTATCACAATCTAAATCACACACACCATTACCATCAATATCAACATTCAAATCAGGAATACCATCTCCATTAGTATCACAATTAACGTCGCATACACCATCCCCATTAGTATCTTGATTACTCTTATTACTATCAGGATTTCCATCTCCATTATTATCTAAATTAGTATCTGGTACACCATCCTTATTAGAATCAATATTAGTATCAGGTTTACCATCTTTATTAGTATCACAATTATAGTCACAAATTCCATCATGATTAGTATCAACATTAGTATCAGGTTTACCATCTCTATCTAAATCTAAATTAGTATCAGGAATACCATCCCCATTATTATCACAATTTAAATCACATACACCATCTTTATTAGTATCTTGGTCAGTTAAATTCTTATCTGGTTTACCATCTTTATTAACATCACAGTTAAAATCACACTTACCATCTCCTGTAACATCAATATCAGTATCAACATTACCATCTTTATTATTATCACAATTTAAATCACACTTACCATTACCAGTAATATCAACATTAGTATCAGGCCATCCATCTCCATTATTATCGCAATTCAAATCGCACTTACCATCTCCATCAGTATCTTGATTTAACTTATTCTTATCTGGCTTACCATCTCCATCCTTATCAACATTAACATCAGGATTACCATCCTTATTAATATCTAAATTAGTATCAGGATTACCATCTTTATTAGTATCACAATTTAAATCACACTTACCATTACCACTAACATCAACATTAGTATCAGGCCATCCATCTCCATTAGTATCACAGTTAACATCACACTTACCGTCTCCATCAGTATCTTGATTTAACTTATTCTTATCTGGCTTTCCATCTCCATCCTTATCAACATTAACATCAGGCTTACCATCTTTATTAATATCTAAATTAGTATCAGGTTTACCATCTCTATTAGTATCACAATTTAAATCGCACTTTCCATCTCCATCTTTATCTACATTCAAATCAGGATTAGTCTCTCTACTATAATCTTTATTAAAAGAACCCTCTCCATAATTATCTCCATTAGATAAATTCTTATCTGCTTTACCATCTCCATCAGTATCGCAGTTAACATCACACTTACCGTCTCCATTATTATCTACATTCAAATTAGGCTTCCTATCTCCTGTAGTATCACAATTCAAATCACAAATACCATCATTATCTGTATCTAAATTCAAATCTGGTATACCATCTCCATTAAAATCTAAATTAGTATCAGGCTTACCATCCTTATTAGTATCACAGTTAACATCACATACACCATCTTCATCATAATCTTGATTAATCAAATTCTTATCTGGCTTTCCATCTCCATCAGTATCTATATTAAAGAATGGAACCATAGTATCTCTATACCCAAGATTAATATCAGGTATACCATCATCATTAGTATCACAGTTAACATCACAAATACCGTCTCCATCAGTATCAACATTCAAATCAGGCCATCCATCTCCATCAGTATCAATATTAAGCTTCAAATGTGCCTTTTGAAAATAATTCAAAACAGACCAAGTAGACGCTATTGTTGCAAGCATAAAAAGCAACAATGCAAAAATAATCAAAATAACTCTCTTATTTTTCTCAGCCTTACTCTTAGGCTCCTCAAAATAAAGCCCATCCTCTTCAATAATCTTTTTCTCTTCATCATTATAAGGCTCTTGTCTCATACTATTCACCTTCCTATTATCTAATATAAATAATAACACAATTAAATAACTAAAGCAAACAAAATAAAACTAAGATTTACTATTTTTAACTCTTTAATGAAGTAATAGGTATAACATACACCCCATCATCCCTCATATAAACAGCATTTGTCATCCCACAAATCACACATACAAATTCACTTTTTTCATTTCCATTACCACACTTTTTTAATAAGATAAGATTTACCAGACACTGTCTAACATTTTTTAACTCATAAAAAATGAAACAAAACTCACTTCTGTTTCACTTTATTAGCCTTAACTTTCTCCTCTAATTCCTTTAATTTAATAGTATTAGTCTTCTCAATTTGCTCCTCAACATTAGTATAATTAAGCCCAAGCCCTATAACAAACACAAATGCTAAAATATAAAACCAAATCATTAAAACCACTATAGTACTAAGTCCAGCATAATAAACATTATAATGTGCAATATTCCTTATAAAAAACGAATAAATAAAAGTTGCTAAAAACCAAAATATAGTCGTAAACAAAGTCCCCTTAATAACATACTTACTCTTAATCTTCTCATCAGGTGCTATCACATAAATAAGTTTAATAAAATAATAAATAACTAACACAGTAAGTGGAACATACAAAATTGGGTATAACAAATCAATACTATCAACAACTATATTATCAAAACCAATAGTCATAAAGAAATTAATAAGCTGTCTACCAAAAACAGGAACAATAAGTAAGAAAGTAAACAACATAAATATAAGAATAGTAATCAAAAAAGCCTTTAATCTTCTCTTAATAACATTATTACTCTTAATATTAAAAACAGTATTAGATGCAACTATAATAGCATCACTTCCATTACTTGCTATAAAAAACGCAACTACCAAATAAACCAAAAAAGGTAACGAAAAACTATTCTCAGTAAACATAGGCATAATCAAATTCATAAGATCTTCACTAAAATTCTTTGAAATAAACTCAGTAATATAAGAAATAGAAAGATTAAAAGAAGTTGCTATTAATATTATAATAGAAATAATAGGTACACAAGAAAGCACAAAATAATATGCTAAAGAACTAGGAAGCGTTAATAACTCAGGTCTTCTAATAACTTCAATTAAATTATTAACAAATTTCTTGAACTTATCCATACACTATTCCCCTTTATTTTTTCTCATCATAATTAACGCTTCATTAATTGCATCATCAATAGTAGTACTCTCACTAGTAATCAAAGAATAACCTACACCTGCTCCATACTCATAAGGTAAACCCTTTAACTCTTTCATTAACTTATTAACATAAGTAACAACTTGTTTCTCTTCATACCCTACCATATAAACCAAAAACTCATTTCCATCAGTTCTAACAATCTCAGTATTCTCCCTTTGAGTCTTAATCAAAATATTAGCAGCACTCTTAATTTGCCTATCTCCCTCTTCATGTCCTTTAGTATCATTAATAACTGCAATATCATTTAAATCAACAACCACAACAGCCTGAGGGTATATCTTATTACTCTCCCAATAACTTAAATTATCATTCAAATAATTCCTATTCTTTAAATTAGTCATAACATCTAAATACATCATTTTATCTTCTTTTTTAATCTTCTTAGTAACCTTAACCTTCTTATTAAACTTAAACAAGAAGAAAGAAACTGCAAAAATAAGTGCTAAAATATATGTAATATTATTAAGAATAAATTGAATTAACAAACTATTAGAAGCATCAGTCAAAGTATTACTAATAGCCATATTATTAATAGTCTCACTACCCAAAGTACTTAAATAAAAATTAAACATATTATTTAAAATCTTATTCTCATTATTAAGTAAAAAACTATTACTATTATTAGTATAACCAATATACCTAATAACATAATCTTTTAAAGAAGAATTCTTATAATAATCATACACACTCTTCTCTGAAACAATAATACTCTTCTCATTTATATTCTTAAATAACTCTTCAAAATTACTAAACACAGTAGCATTAATATTATTATTTTTAACATAAGAATATAAACTAGTATTATTAATCATATAAACTTCATCATCTCTAATACTCTTTAAATTATTAACAGCAGTAACATTATCTTTATGACTAATAACAGCATACTCTATATTACCTAAACTACTACTCTTAACATAATTAGAATTACTTAAATTATAATAATTTAAAACAATATCAACCTTTTTATTCTTAATAGCCTCATTTAACTCTTCAACACTCTTATACTTAATATATTTATAAGTAACCCCAGTCATTTCTCCAAACTGAGTCAAATATTCGTCAGTTAAACCACTAAACCTCTTATTAACCTTACCCTCATATGGTAAATTATCAACATAACCTACTAATATATCAACACCAGTAATACTATCAATATCAAGTTCAGATAATCCACTAGTCTCATAATAAAGAGATAAATAACTATCATTTAAACTCTCATAAAACTTACTTCCCCATTTATTAAAAAACTTCTCATAAATAACACTTAACTCACTATTACTATCTTTACTACTCAAAACATAATGTGAATGAAGTCCCTCAATATGGTATAAAACATTTAAATCATTACTCATAATATCTTTTAAATACTTAAACATAGGTACAATAGCATACTTCAAAGAACCATTAACATCACTAACTAAATCACTAAAACTATCATACTCTTTATACTCTAAACCATATTCATTTAAATAACCACTAACATAATCCTTATCACTCTTAATAACACCAACAGTACTACTTCCTAAATTACCTAAATCAGAAATAAAAGTACTGTCTTTTCCTATCAAAACATAATGATCAGTATAAAACACTAAATCACTACTACTAACATTATTCTTATTAACAAACTGATAATCAGCATTACTATTATTAACAGTAATATCAAAAGACAACCCAGTATCTTTCTCAAGTCCACTTAAATAATCATAAAACACACCCTTACCATTACTACTAAACAAAGGTAAATTCCCTTCAACACTAACACCTATCGCACTATTAGTATTATCATTAATCCAATTTCTCTCACTAAAAGAATAATTATTCTTAGAATTATTAACATAATAAAGTATGCCAAACAAAACTAATATAAGTATCATCACTAAAGCCACAATCATCAATAATTTTCTCTTTTGTCTCTTTCTTATCTTCATAACTTAACCTCTTAATTATTAGTCCATGATATATTACTTCTCTTTGCACTCTTACTTCCCATCATTGGGTAAATCTTATTCTCTTCAGTATTAGTATCACAAGTAATAGTAAAATGTATATCATAAAAATTCTTCTCTTCGTCACTAAACTTTGTAAGCGCCTTAGTTGCATAACTTCTAGCAGTAACCTTATCAGTAGTAGCCTTAACATCCATTATAACATAAACAATCTTACCCTTTACATCAACATCAACACTTAAAACCCCACCATCTTCATACATTGCCATAATATCTTTATCTATATTCTTACTAATAGGGTAATCTTCAATTCCATCTAACCTATTTCCATATGGGTCAGTATCTCCTCCATAAAAATAAGAAACAAGCCCCACTACAATCAAAACAAATGATATTAAAAGAATAACAGCTAAAACAAATAAAACCTTATTTTCTTGTATTACTTTCTTCACTTTTCCACCTCTTTAAAATCAATTATACTATATTTTATTACTTAATTCTAGTTTACATACATATACTAATTCTTATAAATAACTTCATAATCCTTTCCATCACTCAAATAAATATACTTAATACCTAAACCATCTTCCTTTAACTTAATAGAAAAATCCCTATCACTATACTTATTAGAAACCAAAACACTATTAATAATTAAATACAACTTATCTCCTTTAACACTATAACTATAATCCTTAAAAGCTAAATTATCTTTACTAAACTCTCCATTAATAACTATACTATCACTAGAAATAACAACTTTATTAATATTAATATTCTTATAACTAGAACTACCTACTCTAAAATTAATAACATAAAACAAACAAAGCATAACAGACAAAAGAACTAACACCCCTAAAGAAACTTTAACAAACTTATTCATTTAAAAACTCCTTTAACTCTTCACTTCTCCAAATAGTAATACCTTTTTTAACTGCATCGTCATACTTCTTCCCTGGGTCACTACCCACAATAACTATATCAGTCTTACTAGAAACACTATTACTAGTATTACCTCCTCTATCTTCAATAAACTTCTTAATCTCATCCCTAGTAATAAAATCAAAACTACCAGTAATAACAATTCTCTTACCCTTAACTCTCTCATCTTCCTTAACATTACTACTTAAATATAAAGTATTAACCCCAACACTTACTAACCTTTCTATCTCATTAACCTTAGCCTCATCTTTAAAATAACTAATAATACTACTAGCAAGCACTTCCCCTATATCAGGAATAAGAGTTAACTCTTCATAACTAGCTTTCATTAAACTATCTAAACTACCAAACTTACTAGCAAGCACCTTAGCATTCTTAGCCCCTATTCCACTAATACCAATAGCATTAATAAGCCTCTCAAGTCCATTCTTCTTACTATCTTCTATTGCTAAAAGTAAATTCTCTATACTCTTACTACCAAACCCCTCAAGCATAACTAACTCATCTTTTCTCTTATAAAGATTATAAATATCACTATACTCTTTAATAAAACCATAATTATAAAAGTCCTCAATAACCTTTTCCCCAAGTCCATCAATATTCATAGCATTCCTACTAACAAAATGACACAAACTCTCAATCTTTCTAGCAGGACACTTACTATTAACACAATAACTTCCAACTATACCACTTTGCTTAACCAAATCACTTCCACATATAGGACACTTAAGAATCATCTTAAACTCTTTCTCATTCCCAGTTCTTCTTTCCTTAATAGCTTCAACAACCTCAGGAATAACATCTCCTGCTTTCCTAATAGACACAATATCGCCTATCTTAAGCCCCTTAGCCAAAACATAATCCTCATTATGTAAAGTAGCCCTTTTAATAGTAGAACCAGCCACTATAACAGGATCTAAAACAGCATTAGGTGTAACTTGTCCAGTCCTACCAACTGTAAAAATAATATCTTCTAACTTAGTAAGAACAACCTCTGCTGGAAACTTATATGCAGTAGCCCACTTAGGATACTTAACTGTATTACCAAGTTCTAACTGCATCCTTATATCATTTACCTTAATAACAACACCATCAATATCATAACTTAAACTCTTTCTCTTATCTCCAATCCTCTTAATAAACTCTAAAATACCATCGACATCCTCCACTTTAGTACTCTCTTTATTAGTCTTAAAACCTAAACTCTCCAAATACTTTAAAGCTTCAAAATGTGTCTTAATACCATAATCAAGCGGATTTGGAATATGATATATAAAAGTATCTAAATTTCTTGACGCTGCAACCTTACTATCTAACTGTCTAACACTACCAGCAGCAGCATTCCTACAATTCTGAAACAAAGGTAAATTATCGGCTTCTCTCCTTAAATTAAGTTCATGAAGTGTCTTCTTACTCATATAAATTTCCCCACGAACTTCAATACTAATAGGCTTCTTAAGTCTTAAAGGAACAGTCTTAATAGTCTTAACATTATTAGTAATATCTTCCCCAGTTACCCCGTCTCCTCTAGTAGACGCACTAACTAAAACACCATCTTCATAATTTAAAGACACACTAAGACCATCAATCTTACACTCACAAACATACTCTGGTGTAAAACCCTCTTTCCTAATCCTAGAATCAAAATCTCTAATCTCTTCTTCATTAAAAACATTAGACAAACTAAACATAGGTATCTTATGAGTATGCTTACTAAAACCATCCATAACTTCTCCACCAATTCTCTTAGTAGGAGAATCATCTCTAACATACTCTGGGTACTCTCTTTCTAAATCTATAAGCTCCCTAAGATACTTATCATACTCTTGATCCGTAATAGTCGGATTATCTAAAACATGATAATTATAATTTGCTTCATTAAGAATTTCTACTAACTCATTAATACGGTCCATAAAACCACCTAATTTATTGTACAAAATTTAAAGCAAAATGTCCATGCACTTTAAAGAAAAAAAGTAAACTAATTACTTTTTCTTGTAAAACCAAAAAAACAAAACACCAAAACCACTAAATAAAACGAAACCCCTTTATAACCAGTAAAAACTGATACATAACTAACTAAATTATACAACTGATGCATCATAACAGAGTACCAAATATTTTTCTTTCTCAAATAAACAATAGTCAAAACACATCCCATAACAAATATAAAAGCACTTTCTATAAAATTAACATTATGTAAAAAAGCAAAAATCAAATTAACAACCACTATAGAAATAAAATAATACTTCTTACTAACAAATCTAAAAGGAACATACCTAAAAAAATACTCTTCTATAAACGGAATAAACAAACTATTAAATAACACACCAAGCAAAACAGAAAAACTAAACTCTAAAGAATTTACCTCTATAAACCCACTTCTTTCTAACAAAACCTTAAAAATCATACATATAGAAGTAAAAGTTAAACTATATAAAACAATATCTAAAAAATTAAAATTAAACCTAGACTTAACACGAAATCCATTATTAAAAAACTTCTTTTCTAAATACCAAATAAATATAATTAACAAAATAATTGATACCACATAATACATCTACCTACACCTCGATTTTTTTAAGACTCTTATGATTTTTAGCAAGTTGCTTAATACCATCTTTAAACCCAAATGCTACAGTAACTAAAGACCCATCAACCTTAACAACAACACCCTCGCCATACTTATCATGAATAACCTTATCTCCTACACTCATATCTTCATTTCTACCACTCTCATACATTCCTTTACCATCTATACATGTAGTACTAACATCATTACTAATAATCAAATCAGAATCAATCTCTTTAATAAACCTACTAGGCAAATTCATACTAGTCTTGCCAAACAAAGTTCTTCTCTTAGTATTAAGTAAAAACAAATTCTTCCTAGCCCTTGTAATACCTACATAACATAATCTTCTCTCTTCCTCTAACTCACTTTCACTCTCATAACTTCTACTATGTGGAAATATTCCCTCTTCAAGTCCAACCAAAAATACATTATCAAACTCTAACCCTTTCGCACTATGTAAAGTCATAAGAGTAACACCATTCTCTACTTCCTTATAATCAGACTTATCACTAACTAAACTAATATTCTCCAAAAACTCTTCTAAACTATAAATACCCTTCTCTTCAAAAGCCAAAGTAATACTCTTAAACTCCTCCAAATTCTCAAGTCTTATCTCACTTTCCAAACTATTTTGCTCTTCTAACTCTTTTCTAATACCAGACTTATCAAGTATCAAATCAACAAGCCCACTCAAATTAGTATTTTTAGCTTCCTCTATCAAACTAAGAATAAGACTCTTAAACTCTAACTCTTTACCACTACTAATAACATTAAACATACTAGTATCACTAACACTAGCTAAAGTCCTAAGCTTACTAACAGTCTTAGACCCAATACCCCTTTTAGGAACATTAATAATCCTCTCTAAACTAACATCATCACTAGTATTATAAATCAAATTCATATAAGAAATTAAATCCTTAATCTCTTTTCTATTATAGAAAAAATAACTACCAACTATCTTAAACGGAATATTCTCCTTTAAAAAACATTCCTCAATAACACGTGACTGTCCATTAGTCCTATACAAAACAGCAATCTCATGTGCTTCTTCTCCACTACTAATTAACTTCCTTACCTCTTTAACAACAGTCCTTGCTTCCTCAAGTTCATTATCACACCTAATATAATTAATCTTACTACCATCTCCATTACTACTCCATAAATTCTTCTCTTTCCTCTCCCTATTATTCTTAATAACACTATTAGCAGCCTTTAAAATATTATTAGTACTTCTATAATTCTCATTCAAAACAATAACCTTAGCATCAACATAATCCTTTTCAAAATTCATAACATTCATATAATTAGCAAACCTAAAAGAATAAATAGATTGGTCCATATCGCCAACTACAAAAATATTCCTATATTTACTAGTCAAAGTCTTACACAAATCATACTGAACCATATTAGTATCTTGATACTCATCAACCAAAACATACTTATAATGCTCCATATACTTTTCAAGAACTTCCTTACTCTTCTTAAAAATCTTAAGAGGCAAAATAAGTAAATCATCAAAATCCACACTATTATTCCTCTTCAAACTCTCATTATACATCTCATAAATCTTAATAACAGCACAGTCGACTGGTCCTTTCATAAACTTCTCATACTCACTAGGACTAAGCCCCTCATTCTTAGCAAAACTAATCTTATTTAAAACATACTTAACAGGCACCTCTTCACTACTCAAATTAAGCTCCTTTAAAAACCTCTTAACCAAAGAAGTAGTATCATCCCTATCTAAAATAGTAATATTCTTTTTATAACCAATAACCTCTGCATTCTCTCTTAAAACCTTTAACCCAAAAGAATGAAAAGTTCCAATAAAAATACTATCAGCAACTTCTCCTAAAGAATTCCTAACCCTCTCTCTCATCTCTCTTGCAGCCTTATTAGTAAAAGTAATAGCAAGAATATTTTGTGGTCTTACACCCTTTTCAATCAAATTAACAATCCTTAAAGTTAAAACCCTAGTCTTACCACTACCAGCACCTGCTAAAACTAAACAAGGCCCATCTTCATGCATAACTGCTTCCTTTTGTCTATCATTTAATTTATCAAACATAATTAACACTTCCTAACCAATAATAATATTATAAACTAAAACAATCACAAAAAAAAGAAAACATAGTCTATTTAACTATATTTCTTTTACTTATCATAAATAATATCAACAACTTTTGACCTAGTAATCTTAATTATTGGAATTACTGAAGAAACAAATGTAATAACAACTGCTAAAACAATAACATAAATAATCACATTAGGATTAAACATTATAGGTTCAATTTTATAAAATAGCGACTTAGAAATAATCTTATTAACAATAGAAACACCAAAATAACATATCAAACTTGAAAACGCTACACTTAAAATAGATATCAAAAAACTTTCTAAATAAAATATCTTATAAACATCTAAATTCTTAGCCCCAAGTGCTTTCAAAATTCCAATATCTTTCTTATTCTTAGTAATACTAGTCACAATAAAATTAGTAAGAAGTATAACACTAAAAACTAAAAATCCACCTGACACATATAAAGAAATTTTTTCTAACTTACCAACTGTCTTCTTAATTATATTAATAGAACTAGAAAACACAGTACTACTAACATAATTACTTCCATCACTATAAGTCCTAAAAATATCAGTAAGCTTATCTTTATCACTTTCTATAACAAATATCTTCATAACTTCCCTATTATCTCTCATATAAGGCTTTAATACATTATAAGAAACATAAGAACCTAAATCAGTAAAATCAACACCCACCACTTTAAAATTAAAAGTATGTGTTTTTTCACTACCAAACCTATTATATAAATCATTCACAGTAATCGTTACATACTTTCCTATAATATCTCTATTTTTAACATAATTAGTATAATACTCTATCTGAGCATCCTCTAAAGACATATAAGAAATATGACTTTTTAAAAATTCCATATACTCTTTATTCTTTTCTTCCGTATTATCTTCTGGAAATATCTTATACAAATCACTTGCAGAAAGAATAATCTCATCATCCTTTAAATTAACATCATTAATAAGCCCATTTTCATTAAACATATAAAATTTTTTAACACCCATACTAGAATAAAGAGAAAACAAATTTTCATCATAAGCGCCAAAATCCGATATATAAAAACTATCTTCGCCATAAATCAATTTATTCTTAAAAAGACTCAAATCAAAAGAAGAATTTAAAGGCAAATCTAAATTATCATAAAAATTTACAGGCACTATCACTTCATTTAATTTCTTTGAATATTTAGATTTAAACTCATCATATAACTTACTAGGATTAACTAAAATATCGTCATATAATATCTTCTTCAAACTATCATACTTACTCATATCTTCGTCAACTATTCCACTAATCACTAAATATCTATCAATAGACAAAAATATCTTTACCTTATCATTTACTATTTCTTCATAACTATTAGGCTTATAATAATAACTATCAAGCATTCCATCCTTTAAAGTAGTAATAGATAAACCATTAGAAATTATATAATCTGCAGTAACCTTATTAATTAAAATTTCTCCTTTTTCTTTAGGAACATTACCAATAATTTTTAACTTTTCAATATCACTAATATTATATTCAAGAAAATAAATATCGTCAGTACTTAATTGATAATAAGCATACTGATTATATTTATAAGTATCATAATCAAATGAAAAATAACTATTATTTAAAACTAATTTACTAGACAAATAATACTTACTCTTTAAATTATTAGTAACACTGATAATCTCTTCACTAGTAAAACTTTTAGCAGGATGCTTATCACTTAACTGTTTACCATCCACCCCTTTGGAAATCTCCACCCTATTTTCATTCTCTCTTACCATCGCATCCGCATGCATTAAAGGTACATCAAACTTAGTAAAAAGCGAAGTAAAAGCAAAAATACTAAGTGAAACAGTAACAATAAAAGAAGTAATCAAAACTCGCAAACTTCTCTTCTTTAAATTCTTAAAAGCATAAGAAAAAGACTTAAATAACGATAATCTAGAAGACTTTACCTTAATTTCACTCATATCGTCCAAAGTATCTCTAAACACCCTATCTTCTATAACACACCCATCTTTTAACTCAATAATTCTATCTGCATAAGTAGTTGCATACTCTAAATCATGTGTAGCTACAATAACTAATCTTTCTTTAGAAATATTTTTCAAAATATTAAATATAGATATACTATTTTCTGAATCCAAATTTCCAGTAGGCTCATCCGCTAAAATAATATTAGGATTTTTAATAATCGCACGTGCTATCGCAACACGTTGCTTTTGTCCTCCAGACAACTCATTAATATTCCTATTCCCTAAATTTTCTAAATCTAACCCTTTTAAAATCTCATTTATAAACTTCTTATTAACTTTCTTTCTCTGTAAACTAAGAGCAAGTTCCATATTTTTACTAACCGAATAATTTAAAATTAAATTATAATCTTGAAAAACAAAACCAATACAAGTATTTCTATACTTATCTAACTTACTCTTACTTAACTTAGTCAAATCTTTATTATTTAAAACAACAGAACCAGAAGTAGGTTTATCTAAAAGTCCAATCAAATTAAGAAGAGTAGACTTTCCACTTCCACTTTTACCTACTAAAAACACTAAACCTTTAGTATTAAAACTTAAATTAATATCATTTAATGCAGTAGTTTTAACACCTTTCTTAGGCTTATAAACTTTTCTAACATTCCTAAGTTCTAACATAATATCTCCTTACAACCCCTAATATAAAACAAGTTTATCACTCTTTTAAAAAGACTTCAACAAAAAAAAGAAACTATTAATCTATCTTAATAATAATTTCTCCATCTTTACTATATAAATACTTCTCCCTTGCATACCTAGCAATATACTCATCATCCTGTAACTTCTCTATCTCACTCTTTAAAATCTCTTCTTCTTCCAAAATAGATGCATACTTTAAATCTAGCTCTTTTTTCTCTTTAATATTAGAATAAATATTAGACCAATACCTAAACATATTACTAACAAAAAAAGCCAGTAACGGAATAAAAACCAAAATAAGTACAGTAATTCTTCTCTTATCTCCTTTAGTAACTTTTCTCACACTCATCCACCTTATATTAATAGTACCACAACAATTCCGTATTGTATAGCTATTTAATAAAAACACATGTAAACCAAAAATCAACTTTTCTTACTTAACTTAATAAAATCCCTCATAAACTTATACTTACTAACAAACAAAGAAAAACCTAACAAAAACGAAAATAAAAAATAAATGTGAATAACCCCAAAATTAATAACCTTAATAAGCAAAAAATAAAGTAAAGCACCATTAACACAAAACAAAATGTTAATAACTATCTTATAAAGAATAGAAGTATTATAAATAAAATTATAATTTAAATTAAACAAATAACTAAAAACAACACCATAAATAAAAGAAAAAAGTAAACTCAAAACCTGTGTATCAAGACTCATCACTTAAATAACTTAGAAATCATACCACTCTTAATTGACTTCTTCCCCTCACTATCTAAATAATTCAAACTAGAAATCTTACCCTTAATAGAAAGTGTACCTTGAAAAGTATCTAACTTAATAAGCTCTAAATTCTCTCCCTTAATTAATATATACCCCATAACACTATCTAAAAAAAACTCTTTACTATCAAAATTATCTAGCCTTTTAACACCAGTTAAAATAATACTTTTTCTCTCATTTATAGAAACAGCATGCGTAAGTGATTCATAACTACCTTGTTTGTCCATAACATTCACCCAGTAATTTATATGTTAATAACTCCTAATTTATACACAACTTAAGAAATATATTTAGAAATAACACTTTTTAACTTACTTCCATCAACATAATAAAGTCTTTCTTCTTTCCCATCTAAACCAATACTAACTAAATAATCCTTACTAAACTCTTCCTTAATCAAATTAACAGTAGCCATCAAAATATTATCACTATTACAAAAACGAAGACTATAAAAATACCCCTCTAAACTAGTCTTATTACTAACTGACTCTTTACTAGCCTTAATAATATCTTTAAGTTCACTTACCTCTTTTTCTTTATCTATAGTAGTCATATTTCCATTACTTTCTAATATAACATAAGAAGTATCATCAAAAACACTAGAAACACTCTTACTAATATCATCTCCTATATCACTACTCTTACAACCAACTAAAACAAAAGAAACAACCAAAATTACCCCAAATAACTTTTTAAACATAATCTTCCTCCAATAATACTAAAAAAGTTCTACTTATGTAGAACCTTTAAATTATTCCTCTTCTGAAGTTGATGTAGTCTCTGTTGTATCATCAGCATTAGCATAAGCGTCTAAAATTGCTTTCTCAAACATACTACGAACTTCTTGACTAATTGGATGTGCTATATCTCTATAACCACCTGTACTAGTTTTTCTACTAGGCATAGCTATAAATAATCCTTTAGTCCCTTCAATAATTCTAATATCATGTACTGCAAACTCATCATCTAATAATACAGATGCAATACCTTTCATACGAGAGTCTTCTTTCTCTACCTTACGAATGCTTACGTTAGTTATTTTCATATCTTTTCCTCCTTGTTAAACTCTACACATTAATTATAAAACTTATTTATTTATAAATCAAGAATTACTTAAACTTATCTGTATATCTTTTGTAAGAACATCTGAATAAGAAAAACTTTTAACAAAATTAACAGTACTAAAAGTAAACAAACATGGATAAACCTTTAAAATTTCTCCCTCATAATACTCATACTTATTTCTTCCAACATTCACTTTAATCCTAACCCTTTTACCAATAATCTTCTCTAACTCATTCTTAATTTTCTCTATATTCATGCATCCTCATTTCTAGGGTAACCAACATACATAGTACCCTTACACTTTAATCCACCCATCCCATCATGTCCATACTTAGTCTTAGACAAAAGATTAAGTAAATCAATATCTTTACTCCTATCTAACAAACTAAGTGACGTTGCAATAATCGCAGGATCCAAAGCATGAATATTTATTCTCTTAGGACTAGAAGCAAAAGTAGCACCACTCTTTATAAGCTCTTCATAATTACTCTGACACGCTCCCGCAATTATAATAAGTTTATCACTTGACTTCTCAAACTTCCTTGCAACACTAACAGCCTTACAAAAACTCTCACTATTCTTATAATCACTATTAGAGTTCTCCCTAGCCTTATGATAAGCATCATGTCCAGTAATAATCAAAATATCAGGGTTATACTGATTCAAAAACTTAGGTAGCTCTTTATAAATCTCACTTTCCTTAACACACTTACCATATGCTAAAACATTATTCTTTTTATAAAAATCCATACACCTACTTAAATAAGACTTATCAGCATCAATATGTAACACTTTCCCAGGTAAATAAAAATACTCATTCCTATCTAAATTCAAATCAATAAGAGGACAAAAATCATCTTTCATCTTACCCCTATCACAAACAACCAAATCTTGAATAGGCGCATCAGCACTTAACCTAACAAAAGCACCCTTTAAATAACAAACATTACCTATAACACCTGTAACCTCAAAAACAATATCATTTGAATAACTCTTCCTAGTAACATAATCCCCCGTGTTAATCATAAAATAACCCCCTAAATAAATATATGAAAAACTAAATAAAACATGAAAAAAACTAACTACATAAATAGTTAGCCACAAACACAAAATCCAAAACCGTCAACTGTTCAGCCCTATAAGTCAAATCTTTCCCAATATTCCCTAATGCTTCACTTAACTTATCTAAATCATAACTACCCAAATTATTCCTTAAATTCTTTCTCTTATGCACAAAAGCATCCCTAACTAACTTAAAAAACAAATCTTCATCCTCTAAATAAAGCTTATCTTTTTTCCTAGTAAACTTAACCACAATACTATCAACATTAGGCTTAGGAACAAAAGAATTCCTACTAACATCAGTAACCTTAGTAATATCAAAATAATACTGTAAAAAAACAGACAAACTACTATAATCCTTAGTATTAGGTAAAGCCTTAAACCTATTTCCAACTTCCTTTTGAACCATTATAATCATTTCATCAATACTAACCTCATTCATAACCTTATTTATAATAGGTGTAGTTATATAATAAGGTAAATTAGCAATCAAATGAACTTTCTTATACCTAAAATTAGACAAAATAAGCCCTAAATCAGCACTCAAAAAATCCCCAAAAACCAAAGTCAAATTATCATACTCTTTCTTAATCTCATTAAGTTTATCAGTAAGCCTACTATCTATCTCAAAAGAAATAACAGGCACACCTAAAAGAACTAATCTCTTAGTCAAACTTCCACTACCAGCACCAACCTCTATTATAAGAGAATCCTTTGTAATAGAAGATGCATTAATAATCTTATCTTTAATATTATTATCAATAAGAAAATTCTGTCCTAAACTTTTCTTAAAACTAAACTCACTCATTAATTAAACCTATTCCCATAATATGCTATATAGTTTTCACTGTAACCATATGTCCCCCAAGACCTAAAACTATAATAATTATTATTTCTTACACCATTCAAAGCATCACTAACAACCTCTTCTACAAGATTAGTAGAAGACTTTAGTGACCCATCATCATTTAAATACCTTAAATAATAACCATCAAAATAACCTGCAAACTGACCTGGACTAGTAACCACTTCTACTGGTGTCTTACCAGCATCACTTCTATTCAAAATAACACTCATAACAGCTAAAATATCATCCCTATTAGTATGACTCTCACTAGCCACAACAGCTATAAAGAAATTATAATCACTTGCTGGAATCTCATACTTTCTATTATTATTAGTAACAACAAAACCCTTTTCAGGTAAACTAGTATACTTAGTTAACTCAGGATTTTCTTGTAAATAAATATCTTTCTTATTATCTTCTATAAGAGCGCGTTCAAGTGCTTTACTCTCATTTTCATTCTTTGTATTTAACACATCATAAACCACATTAGTTGTTCTTCCTAATGTAAAAATAATTAAAAATACAATAAATAATCTGGTATAAGTAAACCATTTCTTCGGTTTGTATACTTTCATTTTTTTTACACTCTCCTAAACATAAAACATTATAACAAATTAAATACTATATGTCAAAAACGCGTCTTGCATTACTAGTAGTCACATCCATTACCACACTCTCATCCACCTCTAAAATAGAAGCAACTCTTTTAGCAATAATAGGTATATACTTACTCTCATTCCTTTTACCCCTATAAGGTTCAGGTGTCAAAAACGGAGCATCAGTTTCAAGGATAATTCTATCTAAACCAATTTGCTTAATAACTTCATATAACTTAGAATTTTTAAAAGTTAAAACCCCACCAATACCTAAATAAAACCCCATCTTAATATACTCTCTTGCTACCTCAAGACTTCCACTAAAACAATGAATAACGCCTCTTACCTTATACTCTTTCAAAATATTAATAGTGTCCATAACTGCATCTCTAGAATGAATAACAACTGGTAAATTAGCTTTCTCTGCTAAAGACAAAAAACTTTTAAACACCTCTTTTTGCCTTTCCTTAGTATCAGTTCCATAATAATAATCAAGCCCAATTTCCCCAATAGCCTTAACCTTTTCATTACTAATCAAAGCTACAAACTTACTAATATCATTATCATAACTAAGAACATTTAAAGGATGCACCCCAACACATGAATAAACATTTAAAAAGCGTTCACTTAAACTAACGCTTTCCAAACTTGTATTATAATCTTCACTAGCATTAATAAGAATATTAACATTTGCCTTTCTAGCATTTTCAATATAATCAGAAGCTCCATCAGTATCTATATGACAATGAGTATCAATATACATAAAAACACCTTCTTTCAAAACTTAAACTGTAAAAAATCTAAATATCAAAATCACAAAACCAACAGGAAACACAACATCAGTAAAGTTATGTATGCCTAAACTAATAAAATAAGTAAGAACAACACTTGATACTAAACACATTTTTACTACATTTTTAAATTCTCTACTTCTAAAATCACATATTCTCATAAAAATCACTATTACATTTTAACAACTTAAAAAGTACTTTTCTACAATATCGACAAAATTAGTTAATATTTGACAGTAACTTTTACAAATTAATCTTCTTTAACATCTCTTCTTTATCAATTCTTAAAAATATAGGACTAGCATTCATACCAGAATATTCATGACTTCCAAACTTCAAAGATTTATCTTTACTATTAATTTCTTCCAAAATCTTATCACTTGTACTAGGTAAAAATGGATTTAAAACCAAAGCACCAACACGAATAGACTCAAGTAAATTATAAATAACAGTCTCTAACCTATCTCTATTTTCTATATCTTTAGCTAAAACCCAAGGTGTAGTCTCATCAATATACTTATTACACCTCTTAAACACATCAAATATCTTACTAATAGCCCCACTAATATTAAGTGAATCAACTAAACCAGTAACCTCACTATCTAAATCATTAACCAAACTAATTAACTCATCATCTTCTTGTCCACTTACACCCTTATTTGTAACATTACCAACAAAATACTTATTAGCCATAGAAATAGTCCTATTAACTAAATTACCTAAAATATTAGCAAGATCAGTATTATACCTATCTATAAGTAATTCATAAGTAATATTTCCATCATTTGCAAAACTAACCTCATGTAAACAATAATACCTTACCCCATCTACACCAAACAATTCTACAAGTTCATCTGGGTACATTATATTACCCTTAGACTTACTCATTTTATCATTTTGAAACAAAAGCCAAGGATGTCCATAAACTTTCTTAGGTAAAGAAACCCCAAGAGCCATAAGCATAATAGGCCAATAAATAGTATGAAACCTTATAATGTCTTTACCAACAACATGCAAATCAGCAGGCCAATATTTCTTAAACTCATCACTACAAGAGTCAGTATCATACCCTATATTTGTAATATAATTAGCAAGTGCATCAATCCAAACATAAATAACATGACTTGGATTAAAATCTACTGGTATACCCCACTTAAATGAAGTACGAGACACACACAAATCCTGTAAACCTGGTTTAATAAAATTATTAATCATCTCATTCTTTCTAGAAACAGGAACAATAAAAGAAGGATTATCTTCAATATACTTAAGTAACTTATCACTATACTTTTTCATCTTAAAAAAATATGCTTCTTCACTAGTCTCCTTAACTTCCCTACCACAATCAGGACACTTTCCATCCACTAACTGTGACTCAGTAAAAAACGATTCACAAGGAACACAATAAAGACCCTTATATTCCCCTAAATAAATATCGCCTTGTTGATACAACTTATTAAAAATATGCCTAACAACCTCCTCATGATGCTTATCAGTAGTCCTAACAAACTTATCATAAGAAATATCTAACAAATCCCAAAGTCTCCTAATCTCCTTAGAAACTTGATCTACATACTCTTTAGGTGTAACACCTGCTTCTAAAGCCTTTAACTCAATTTTCTCCCCGTGCTCATCAGTACCAGTTTGAAACAAAACATCAAACCCATGATTTCTCTTAAATCTAGCAATAGCATCAGCTAAAATAATTTCATACATATTACCAATATGAGGTTTCCCACTAGTATAAGTAATAGCTGTAGTAATATAAAATTTCTCCATAAAAACTCTCCTTTCAAAACAAAAACACGAACTAAAGGACTCCCATAAGGAGCGGTACCACCTTAATTCGTGTAAAAACCACGCTAACTTTCTTGTTTATCGCACAACACACGTATACTCTGCTCACTAAGCCATATTCAAATACTCAAATTATTCCATTTCCACCAACAAGAACTCTCTATAAATTATATTATATTCTACTCGCAAATTTCATCGCATTTCTAAATTAAAAGTATTATAACACACTATCATCATAAAAGAAAGAACTTTTAATATACTTTAATATGCTAAATATAATATGGACTATACTTTTAATCTATCTTTGCTTTCTAGGAATTAACATAAGTAAAAAAATAAACTATGATAATTACAAAATAACAAAAATGATAAAAAACATAAACTATGAAAGCTTATACCTAGCACTAGGAACAAAAATGGGGGTAGGCACTATTATAGGAACAACCATAGCTATAACTATAGGCGGTAAAGGCTCAATTTTCTGGATTTTCATATTCACAATCCTAACCTCATCAATAATATACTTAGAAAGTTACCTAGGAAGCAAATACAAACAAAAAATAAAAAACACATACATTGGAGGAATTTACTACTACACCAAATTTGGACTAAAAAATAACTTTCTAAGCATAATAATACTAATACTATTCATACTAACATACTCATGTTTCTTCCTAATGATACAAGCAAACACACTAAGTAAAATACTAAACATAAACAAAATACCTCTAGCTATAATTATATTTATACTACTAACACTTCTAATCACAAACAAAACAAAAGAAATAACAAAAATACTAAACAAAATAGTACCAATAATGTGCTTATTCTTTATAATAATATCAATATACACAATAACTAAAAACATGAAACTACTACCAGCCCTAATAAAAAGCATAATAAAAGAAGCATTTAACAAAAAAACATTTTTAACCGGTGCATTAATAGGCATAAAAAGAAGCATATTCCTAAACGAACTATTAATAGGCACCACATCAATGAGTAGTGGAATAAACAACAAAGAAAGTAAACTAACCGCTCAAACACTAACAATAGGAACATACTTTATAACATTTATAATATCATTTTTTATTTCCTTACTAGTGTTAATATACCTAAAAGAACATAACACAACCACTCTAAACTATAACATCTTACTAATAAACGTATTTACATACCACTACAAAACCCTAGGCCTATACTTTCTAAATCTTCTAATCTGTTTATTAGTAACCACCACCATAATATCAGGCATTTACATAGGAATAAGTAACATTTCATACTTTACAAACAACAAAAAAATAATAAACACAGCAAAAATAATACTAATACTCATAATAATAAGTGGCATATTCATAAACACAAACAAACTCTGGGTAATAGTAGATAATTTAATGCTCTTACTAATCATTCTAAACACATATGTCGTAACAAAGCTAAAAAATGAAATAGATAATTAACAATACTTATGATAAAATAACTAAAGGTGGTAATATATGATAGGTAACGATTGGGATGAAAAATTAGCAAGTGTAGAATCTAGCGAAGGATTTAAAAAATTTATGAACTTAGTTAAACTAAAATACAAAGAAACAACATGCTTTCCAGAATATAACAACATATTTAACGCTTTAAAACTAACACCATACAAAAACGTAAAAGTAGTCATACTAGGACAAGACCCATATCACGGTATAGGAGAAGCTCATGGCCTATCTTTTTCAGTACAAGACGGAATAAAAAAACCTCCATCACTTAAAAACATATTTAAAGAATTATATGATGACTTAGGAATAACTGAACCAACAAGTGGAAACTTAACAAACTGGGCAAAAGAAGGTGTATTACTTTTAAACAGTGTCCTAACAGTCGAAAAAGACAAACCAGCATCACACAAGGACTTAGGCTGGAACCTACTCACAGACCACATAATAAAACTACTAAACATAAAAGAAACACCAATAGTCTTCATATTATGGGGTAACTTTGCAAGAAACAAAAAAATATACATAACAAACAAAAAACACCTAATAATAGAAAGCACACACCCATCCCCTTTCTCAGCAAGCAGTGGCTTTTTTGGAAGTAAACCATTTTCAAAAACAAACGACTTTCTAATAAAAACAAATCAAACACCAATAAATTGGGACCTAAAAAAGAGTTAAACAACAAAATTTAACTCTTTATCTATTTCACTTTGTATCTCTCTACCCTCATATAAACTCTTTAAACCAAACTTTCTAAACTTACAAATAATTTTATAAGGAAACTTATTATACAAATTATTAAACATAGAAGCATACTTATTATACAAAGTACGTAGTGATATAAGATCAATCTCTAACTTTTCTATATCTTTAATAATTCCATCAAAACTCTTAACACTTTTAAGCTCAGGATTATCAACATAAATCTTTTCTATCTCTTGAAAAGCACTAGTTAACAACTTATCTTTATCATAATTATTTAGTTTACTAACCTTAATATTCTTAACTTCATCAAAAACCTTAATCTCTAACTTAATTTGTCTATTAATAATATTAATACACCTCAAAATTAAATCTTCTTTATTCTTTAATCTATCATCAATATCACTCTCACACATACCTGTTTTATAAACTAACATAGTAATATTCTCATTCTTAGTCAAAATAAATATAATAACTAAACAAACAATTATAATAATAACACCTAAAACAAATAAGAACGATATCATATTATTCACATCCTTATCTTGATTGTATCACAAAAGACCAAAACAAACAACTAATCATTTACGACACATATATAAATTTTATATAACAAAAACCAATTATAAATATACAAATATTAAAAATTGTAGATTTTTGATATTTTTGTGATATAATCAAAATAGAAAGAATAAAAAAACAAACTGAGATTAATTAGAAGTAAGGGTTTTAATAATTAATCTTATATACGATAGTATTACTGCATCTTTCTTTCGCTTTAGTAAAAATATGTCGGTTTTTAATTTTTACTAACTTTTATGTTTGTTTGTTGCAGTAGTAAATATTTAAACTGGAGGTTTTATATGAAAAAATGTGCAAATGAGCAGGAAAGATTAAACCAAATAATAGGAAGAAACATCAAGTTTTATCGAGAGGTTTATAATCTTAAAAACACTGGAAAAGAAAAAATGACCCAAGCCCTATTAGCAAAAAAAGTAGGAGTATCAACTCCGCTAATAGGTTCACTAGAAAGTGAAAATTCCAGTCAAGGTATAAGCGTTTATAACTTATACAAAATAAGTAAGGTATTAGGTGTACCAGTAGAAAAATTTTACGAAACACCAGTAGTAGAACAAATTGGAGAAGACTTAAAAATAACTAACTAACCGAAAAATCCAAAATAAGTAGTGTGCTAAGACATACTACTTTTTATTTTTCCTTACTAAATATAGACAAAACTCTACCAACAAAATACGTTATATCATTAGCATTTTTAATTGCAATTTTTTTACCAATAGCCTTTCCACCAACAGTCAAACTAGATAAAATAGAAGACAAAATAACATTCCACATAGATAAATTATTAGACAAAAACAAATTAACCACTAAAACAGTAACTAAACTACCACTAACAATTCCACACACATCTCCTACTACATCATTACAAAAAGAAGAAACACTACTAGAATTTTTAATTAACCTAATCGCCGTCCTAGCACCTTTTATCTTTTGACTAGCTCTAGAATGAAATGCCTTAATATCACAACTAAGAACAGCAACACCTATAACATCAAAAATAATACCTATAACAAGAATAGATAAAATACATATTACCAAAACAAAATTATTAAAATTACCTAAAAAATTAGATATCAAACTAAAAATAATAGCAAGCACAAATGTTAAAATAAAAACTTTAATCGTCCAATTATCTTTCATAATTCTCCTTTAATAATTAAAGAAACTTCCTAATTTGAAAGTTCCTTTAACTATATTCAAAAATATTTAATTTTAATGGTATATTATAAATCAATTTTATGGTTTAGGTCGAGTTGAATTTCTCCATTTTCTACTAAAAGTTACCCGTTAGCGATTTCTCTTTAAAGAAAATGACTAATCGTTACCGAATTAATTACTCGATTGCCACTTAATCCATACTCTAATACTTATAATATGTACACTCTAGAGATTTTCTCAAACATCAGGGATTGTCCTTATTCGCTTTTGCAATAATGATTTCAATTAATCTTAATAATCATTAACATTCCACAATTATCACTCACGACAAGAAATATAACAAAAAAATGACTTAGTAAAAGGAATTTAATTATATGCCATTATAACGATTCCTTAAACTTAAAATTATATACTCACCCTAACCTGGGCGGAAAAAGCAAATATACAAAGTGTCTCATTCTATTGATAGATTTTTAGCCCTACCTTCAAACAATATGATGACTAGAATAATGCACCACGCTATAAATTATAACAAATTTTATAAAATATGTCAAATTTATGTAAAAAATCTCTTCTAACTATTGACTATTTAAAAATGACTTAAAATATTATCAGTAACTAAAATAACTTTCTTGCCCAAAGATTCACAAAACTTAGAATCAAGAATTCTCTTAACAATATGTTTTTCAAAAAATTGCCTAATTAAATCAATAACAACACCTACCACAAAAATAACTAAAGTTGTAAACAAAATATGAACAAAAAATTTACTTGTATAAATATATTGATAAGTCTTAAAAAAATCTCTCCAAATATAAACTTCCAAAAGTCCATCATGAAGCAAATAAAGCCCTAAAGTTGTAGATGCCAAAGAAGTAATAATCCTACTATACTTAATTTTAAATTTCAAAAACAAAGAAAATATAGAAACACTAAGCAAAAACAATAAAACACTATTAGGATGCCAAAAATAAGCAGGTTCATAAAGTCCAATCTTTTCAAAAAAGTTACTATACTTATTAACTAACAATATAAACAAACATAAAAATACTGATAAACACAAAATACTATAAATTAATCCTTTAACATTAGAAAGAATTTTAGGTTTATATATTCTTATATAAGAACCAACAAAATACAAAACAATAAACCACAAAAACCTAGAAAAATATAGTAAATTCTCTGAACTATTTTTAAAAATACCAAAAATAGTAGGAAACACACACCAAATAATCAAAATTACAAATATAAACTTTCTAAATTTTTCTCTATCTAAATTATCAATTAATATATTTAAATAAGGAGAAATTATAAATAACAAAATATAACAAGTAATAAACCAAAACCTATTAGAAATAACAGGAAAAAATAATAAATCTTCTACAAACAAATCTTTAAATGTTAGTAACCCCCCCCGATTAATAAGGAATATAGCCGTTAACCAATAATAAAACTGTACTTCCAATATTAACAAAATTAACTTTTTAAAAGAAAACTTCTTTTTTTTTACACATAAAATAACCACTAATTAAAACAAATAAATTAACACCTAATTCTCCGAAATAATACATAACTTTTATCACATAAGCATTAATATTAAAATTAGTAAAATCATACCCACTCTTAAAAGCATAATGAAACATTATAATTAATAAAATAGATATTATTTTTAATAAATCTAAATTAGACTCACGAACATTTTTCATAATTAACTTACCTCTTTAAATCATTATACTAATAAATTAACAGTTTGCAAACAAATTATTAAATATGCTAAAAAAAGAATAGCAATTCACTATTCTAATTACATTCCATGATGGAAAGTATCTTCCTCATACTCTTCATCTCGTAAATCTGCTAAAAGCCTTTCCGCTTCTGCTCTTTTTTCAGCCATTCTAGCTTCATATTCCTCATCACGTAGTCCAGCTAACATCTTATCTTGTGCTTTTCTCTTAGCTTCTTCTCTCGCCTCATATTCTTCATCTTTTAAATCTTCTAATATTTCTTCATTAGTTCTTGCATCTCCAAACCATTTTTTAGGCTCTTCTTGTGGCCTAATAGGAGGATACCCTGCATTTTTTCTTGCTCTTAACTTAGCCAAAGCTTCATCAATATTAGTTGATGTAAGATTTTCATTCACAATATAATTTGTAGTTCTAACAATTGCTTCTTGATTCCATAATGACTCTACCTTAGCAAAATCAACCTTTCCCTCTACTGTAAGAGGAACTTCCTTAGGAAACCATTTTTCCCCAATCATCTCTAAAGTTACATATTCATATACTTTCTTTTTAAATTCATCAGTTATATCAGCCATATCTATCTATCACCCAAATCTATTATAACATTCTCTATTTCTTAATGCAATTAATCGAAGTAAAGTAAAAGTAAAGTACTTAAGAATTTCTTTTTCCATTTAAAAATGCAATTTCTTCTTCTATTCTTTCTTTATCATATCTTTCATATAAAGGTGTAATATTTTTACTTAAAGAAACATTAGAAATAACACGATATTCCCAACAAATCCATTAAAAATAAGTTGAAATAAAATAAGTTTTATATTAAAATAATTAAAAAAAAAGAAAGCGAGGTTAATAAATGGCAACAATATCTACTGGAATTAATTTAGATGCTAATCTAATGAATCTTAAAGCAATTGATATAAAAGAAGTTAGACCAGAAATACACGAATTACTAATCACTAATGAAAAAATAATGTTTGCATTTCAAACTATTCGCGACCAAGTAATTTTTACAAACAATCGTATTTTTGTAGCAAATGTTAAAGGAATAAGTGGTAAAAAAATAGCGTATTTCTCTTATCCATATTCCAAAATACAATATTATGGAATAGAAACAGCAGGTCTATTTGACATTGATAGTGAACTAATCATTGCTTTTAGTAATGGAACTAATCTACAATTCGATTTTAAATCTAATGTCGATATCAAATCAATAAGTTCACTTATTTCTAGTTATATTTTATAAAATAACAAAAATAAGAGTAATAAAAGTGACACCATAAACAAATGTCACTTTTTCATTTTATTAAATAAATCCAGGAGCAAGTTCTTCAGTTACATCTTCAAAATCTGTGCTAATCTCTTTTGATTCAAGATTAAATAAAGTTTTTTCAAAGAAAAATTTAATATCACACTTTGATTTATCAGGAGCAACACTATACAAATTTTCATTCCTCTTGTACAAACCTTTAACATAATCAAAATCAACTAAACATTTTATTTGTTCTTTTACTTCTTTCTTATCATCTTCATTAGTAAAACCAATTACTGTATAAAAATGAACTTTAGTATCATTAAAATTTGTACACTTACAATCGTATAAAGCTTTATTCCTATAATCAATTCTTTCTGTAAGAGTTGTTATATCATACTTCTTTGGAGTCTCATCTTCTTTATAATCCAGAAAAGCTTTAATATCTTCAAGATGTGTCATAACGCCATTATTACCAAGAATAACAGAATCATCCACTTTAATTTCAACTAAATAAATATCACTTACATTAAATATTTTTTCCTTCGTCATTTTATATTTATAAAATATGCAATCAATTCTTCCAGTTTTATAATCTTTCTCGTTTTTCTTACCTATTATTGGATTTTTATTTATAATTCCATATTCTTGTTCAAAATGTACTACAACCTCATCATCTTCACGCGGAAATAAAGCTTTGCTTTCATTAGCTTTTAACATGAAATAATGTTGGTACTTCTTTTCTAATTTATCAGAAGATTTATAATTTGATATACCCATTTTAATATGTGAAATAAAATCAGAAAATTTAATACCTTTATCAAAATCAATACTAATATCAAATTTATCATCTTTAGTTATAGTATCAAATCTACTTTTATATTTAAATAATTCTATATACTTACACTGTATTGTAACAATATCTCGAGGTTCACTAATAGGTTGATCAAACTTAATTATATACTTTGTTTCTTTATTTTCTTTAATCGAAAAACTACATCCTATATTATATCTTTCTTTAACAAATAATTCAAAATCATTTCTTACCTTTTCATATTTATCTTTATTAGTTGAATTTTCATTTAAACAATAAGAAATTCCATTAAATGAAAAACTAGTAAATTCTAACAATCCATCCATTAAACTTATCTTACTTTCTTTATATTCTTCTAATTCTTCATTTTCTTTTTTCCTTACATCAGTTGTATTACATTTATAAACATTGACAGGAAACTCCAACTTAGCCTTTCCTCCATCATTTACTACATCAAATGCTTTAATCCCATTATAATAAGCAATATTGGATGCTTTATCTTCGTCCGTATCATTTTTATCTTTATCATTATTAGCTCTAACTCTTAAAATAAAACCATCTAACTCTTTATTATTATAAAAATTTTTTATAAATTCATCAAAATCAAAATTTGTTTTCATATCTAAATTCTCCTTTATACTTGAATTACTTCTTTTTCTTTAACTAAAACGACATTATCTAATACTTCTTTTAATTTTTCAGGTTCAGTTGTATGAATTGGTATAACTTTTTTTGCATGTAATCTATTAAGTAATTTTATTGTCTTTCTATCTGCATGACCTGACGTATGTAAATCAATTATATCTTTAACACCATACTTATTAATTTCCTCTAAAAATTTTTTTGTCTCTGGTTCTTTCTTATACCCATCCCACATTGAATAAATAAGGCAAGCATTATCAATGAAATTTTTATTATACAATTTTATAATAGATTCCAACATCGAAGTTTTAATCAGTAAACAATATTTCTTATCTTTATAAGATTTTTGTTTAGATCTTTCTTTAAATTTATAAACATACTTTTGTTTAAATCTTTGACTTTTATCTTTCCCATATTTACTAGTTATCCAAGTATAAACATTATCTCTATTAAATGGATTAGGTATAGATTCATCCTTTAAACTCAATGTTAAATTCGAAGTAAAAATATCTTCTATAAATGTTTTTCCTGTCTCAGTTGCAACATTATAAAAAACTTTAAGTCTATCAATATTAGTTGACGACTGCAATATAAAGACTTGATTATACTTATTAAAAATTTCTTTAGCTCTTTCCATCAAGTGTTCCTCTGTTTCATTAACTACATCTTCTCTACTTAAGGAAGTGCCCTCAGTTACAATAATATCAACACTACCAATCTCTTTTAAAGTATTATCAAATTCATTACCTCTTAACCCATTGCATCTAAAGTCTCCAGTATGAAGCATCCTTTTACCATCACACTCAATTAAAAGCATACAAGAATTATAAGCAGAATGATCAACAAAGTAAGGCGTAACTACCATATCATTTATTACAATAGATTTATTAAGTTTCATATCATTAGTTTTAAACCTAATACCTTGATAAGTAAATACTCCCAATAATTTATAAACAATTTTAGACATTGGCTCAACATAAACTGGAATATCGTCAAGAATATGATCAATTAAACCAATATGATCACTATGACTATGGGTAATAAATACTGCATCATATTGCTTAATACCTGTAGTTAACCCAACAATATTAGGATTTTCTTTCTTTATTTGATTATCTCCTTCTAAATCAGAACCAAAATCAATAATTATTTTTGTCCCCTTACTACTTACGACTTCAGTAACACAACCTCCTATTTGTTTTGTTCCCTTTATAATCTGTACTTCCACTTTTGTAATACCTCCATAATTTCTTTATTAAAACCTTATATTCTAAATATTCACAAACAATAAATATTAACTAAAACTTATTTAAAATATCAAACTCTATCAACATTATATCATACGCTTTTATAACAACAAAGTTTAATTTATCATATTAAAAAGAACTTTCAACTACACAAATTTATACACCATTTATATTATCATTATTATATTTTGTTATTACTTCATAATATTTTTTTATAAAACTTTTTAATTTCAACATATCTTCTTCCTTTATACTTATTTCTCTATTTATAACACACAATTGCCAAATTAGTCATTATAATATAGTACATCCAAAATATTTGTTTTACTTCAAACTCTGATATATCAACATTCCAATAATCTATTAACAGTTGTTTATGTGTTTTTATATATACTTCATCAAAATTTCTCACTTCTTTTAAATTTTTTAAAATCTTAACATGTTTAATATCAACAGTTAAAAAAACATTCAAAACCCCATTTCTTAACTTTTATTTAAAAAATAAATCCTTTTAATCTTTCTTTTCCATTATAAACTAAATACAAAATTATATCAGTATAATCTTCATTTTCAAAAGAAATTGTTGCTTTAAATAAATTATTTATCATTTTATCTTTTAATTTCATTATTAAACATCCGTTAACTATCATTGATATTTTTGCATTATTTCAATAAAAATCCTTGGAAATTTAGCCTTATACCAAGAAAATTTATACGCAATTAAAGTATATGAGACAACATGTGATTTTAATGGTAAATAGCCAATATTTTCTAATTTAAATACATCTTCAGAAGAAATTTTATTAAGCAAAAATTTTTTATAATTATTCCAATTTTCTAAATCATTTATCTTTTCTTTTCCAATAAAATTCATTATTTCATAAGCTTTATCATACTCAACATTATGTTTAAGCAAAAACAATAAAATATCTTCACGATAAACTATTATATCTTTAATACTTTCCTTATTTTTTAACAACTTATTAATTTTATTTGTTATACCACCACTATGCAAAAGTCCAATTACTTTAACTAAATCAGCAAAATTCTGAGGTTTTATAATATTAATTATAGTTTTAGCATACACATCATCAAATTCAAATAAATATTTCGTATCTTTCTTATTTATTAAATCAAAAACAATTTGTTCATTTAATGGTATATCTTCTAATTTAACTTTAGTTAAATCTTCTAATTCCTTTAGTATTGTAGGTACTCTATGGCCTAATACATCAAACTTAATAATAATTGAAACAAGATCATGATAATCAAAATGTGTGCTTAAATAATTATAAATATTATTGCTATGAGGATAATTACAAGGTGTAAAATCATATACTTCCTTATTTTTAGATATTAAAAATAATCCACCTGGATGTTGTCCAATATTCTTAAACTTACCTTCTAATTTATGAATTAAACTAACTTTTTCACGATTAGTTAAACCTCTTTGCATAATTTTTTCTTTAATACTAATAGGCCGCATAAGTCCTATAACTCCGGCTTTAATCGTATAATCATTGCCCCAAAAATCGATTAAATAATTTATTAAATCTTTTTGAATATAATCAGCAAAATTAACATCAATATCTGGAATTTTCTCAACATTTAATCCTAAAAAATTTTCATAAGGAATATTAAATCCATCTTTTTTTAATTTACTATAACACTTCGGACATTTTTTATCAGGCATATCTATTCCATAATTATAATTTAAAGCATCATTAAAATAAAAATTTTTACACTTAGAACAATAATAATGAGGAGGAAGTGGATTTATGCTAGTAATTCCCAATAAATATGCAACAAAAGAAGATGCAACACCACCTCTAACAAATGACGGATACCCCATATCATAAGACTTATCTACTAACTTTTTATATATTAAAAATAAAGACTCAGTATTAGTATTAATTATTCCATATTTATTAGAAGCATCGTTACCATATAACTCTTCATTTAATCTCTGGGTAATAATGCTTGGAATATTTTTATCGCACATCTCATTCAATCTTTTATTTATAATATACAATATTTTATTTTTGCTATCTTTAATTTGAGGTAAATAACATTTATCATCAATTATTTTTATATCTTTTATTAAACTTGCAAGTTTATTAGTATTCGTAATAACCAGTTCATATGCTAACTCTTCATCTAAAAAACTAAAATCATCTAACATTTCCTTAGTTGTTTTTAAATAATTAACTAGTTTATCATCCTTAAATAATTTCTTATAATCATCCCTTTCTTCTTTCTTTAAATAACACACATTAAGAGAAGCTATAACAATCTTATGAATATCTTTAGCAATATCTATTATTCTTTTTAAATAATTCTTATCTAAAGCTGAATTAACTTCAATAAAATCCCACCATACTAAATCATCTTTAACTTGATAATCTTCCAAATCATCATATATTTCTTCCATGTAAGATAAATTTAATCCATATAATAACCCATCACTTAAAAACACTAATTCATCTTTAGTAATAACCTCTTTTCCATATTTATCTAAATTATCTGTTTTAATCTTAGTAATTATTTTATATAAATTTTTTAATCCTTCTTGAGCTCTTACTAATATAGTAATAGGAATAACTGTTTCAAACACAAGCATATTTACTACTGCACCATAAATAATCTTAAACTCAGTAATATTATTAGTTTTAAGATATTTCTCTATTTTAGGAAAATTATACACATTATTAAAATCAGTAATAGCTACTTTATTTAATCCTATACTTTTTGCATAATTGATTAATTCTTTAAAATCAACAATACTATTCTTTGTCATTTTAGTAAAAACTTTAAATTCTACTCTTTCTAACATTTTTGTTCAACTCCCTCTAAAATTTTAAAATCTTTCTTTCAAAATTAACTTTTCTATTTTCAAATTGCATCTCTTCTAAAACAAAGCCATCTAATTTTTAAAGTTATCACTAAGGATAACAGAAAAATGTCATAAATTAGTATCGGTTACCTTTAATATTCTGTCATCCTCAGTAAATTCAATAGACGTATCTTGTCCAAAAAGATTAATAGTAGCTTTAATATTGTTATAATCTAAATCAATTTCGTCAATTACAGCTTGAAGCCCTTGAAATGGTCCAGTTAAAATTTTAACTTTATCACACTCCTTAACATCTTTAAATGAAGTCCATTCACTTACTAGCTCCTCTTGACTATTTTTTCGATGCGTTTTTACATTAAGCCAAACACCTAGTTTAACATGATTAGATTTCACTAAAGGAACATCATAACCCTTAAAATACTTATTAATACAATACATTTCATATTCGGTAGATAATCCACGATAAACAGGAGCATCATACCCATAATAAGTAGATGCACAAGATATATACTTTTGAACATCAATAGAATCTTGGTGTTCCTTTAATAACTTACATTGATCAATAATATTATCTTTAGAATCTAAAAGTTTCTCTATATAATCCATATTATAATCAGCTGGAGTAATAATACTAAGAGAATCAGGAATAATTAAAGGTTCTTCCTTATCTTCCACTTCTAAACCATAATAATACTTAACAATACAATATAAAATATACTTAGCATCTAAATCATAATCACGAAATGTATTTGCTAAAATAAGTCTATCAATATATTGTCTTACCCCTTTCCTATATTTAACCTTGCTTAATTCCTTTAGTTGTTCAACAATATTGTCCTTGCTATCAACTATTTTTTTGACATACTTATTCGAGCGAGCGCAGTTCATTAAAGTTTTTCCTCCTTTCAATATAACAAGTATACACCACTTTTTTCAAATCCTTTTAAACGACATAAAAAAACACATTACTTTCCCAGTTTAAAAGAAAATAATGTGGTTTTTATACTTGTATTAATGTATAATATACCATTCATTTTTACTAAAATCATAACCAATATTTCGATATATTTTATTACAATCTATCATATATCTTTCAACTTGTCTTATTGAAACATTAAATTTATTAGCTAAAACACTAGATTTTATAGCTTTTTTACCCTTCAAAAATTTATTTATGCTAGAAAGAATTTTAATTTTAGATGACGTAAAATTTATCTTTTCAGTATCTAAAATATAATCATAATATAATTCAGTTATATCATAATCATCAAGAATTTCATTTATAAAATAAATATTAGTATATTTTATGTGACTTTGTCTAATCTTTTCCTCATCATCAGTAATAATATAAACTAAATTAAAATGATTAAATAACTTGCGGTATTTTTTATCAATATCTATACAATCTTTAACTTCTAAAAATTTATCATAAATAATTAACAAAAATCCTTGTTTCCTTTGAAGAGCATCAATATTTTTGACTTTTTTAATATAAGGAAAATGAAAAAAATTATTATCTTCAACAATATCTCTTTTATCAGTAAGAAATCCATTATAATCCCCACATATATAAACATTTCTTCCTACATGTTCTAAACCAATACTTTTTTTATAAAATTCTACTTTAACAAAAGAATATTCACCACTATGTAATTTTTCTAATAATTCATTTTGCAATTTAAGAGCTTGATCATAAGATACATTTTCTCTTTCACATAATATTCTCAATATTTTAGGATTTACATAAATAAATATTATTAACTCGCATGGAACAAATTTATTACTAAAAAGTGGGTCACCTTTTTTTACTTCAATTAAATTTTCAACAGTCTTAACATCATTTTGATTCATTTTAACATAGCCATACTTAGAAACAAATAAATCATCTAACACTTTATAATATAATTCACCCATTTTTAACTGATATTTTAAAATTTTAAAATCCATTCCAATAGTCCCTAATATCAACACACTTTTATCCGTATTTTTCATTAATATTTTTTTAATTTCCTTATATTCTTTATTCATATCAGCACCTATTCCTTTCACTTCACACAAGGCGTATAGTTTTTCAATCTTTTAATTAATAAATAACATATTAAGTCCTCTAAATTAAAAGATGTCAACCGCTTATAACATTGTGACATCCTTTATTTAACGTATTTATTAGCACTTTTAAATTTTCTATTAAATTAAATCGCTTAAAATTCCTTATTAATGCATTTTTTCCACAACAGTTCTTGTATTTCTTCCCACTTCCACATGTCGTGCATATTCCAATATTTATAGTATTTATGGTATTTATTATTATTGTTGCTATAATTTTTTTTCATTTGCAAACATTTAGCAAACTTTGTTTGCATCCGTTTACTATCACAATGTACTACTTTGTTAATTGTTTAGAAATATCTCTTTTCCCAACATATACTTATTATAACTTATTAAAAACTCCCTCTACAATAATTCCAAATATTTCTTTAACATTTCTATCTCTAATCCATTTATCAATTTAACAAAATCAGTATAATCTTTCGTTGTATGTGCTTTATCTAAAGCTTCATAATATTGTAATCTATTTTCTTTTTTTATTATTACAGGATTAAAGCCATGTTTCATCAAATCTAAATTCATAATTAATCTTGATGTTCTCCCATTTCCATCAACAAAAGGATGAATTTTAACAAGTTCACCATGCAATAATGTAGCTCGAATTATTGGATGATATTTATTCCAAGTTTTATAATTTAAAATTAATTTTTCCATTAACTCAGGAACTTTTACAAAGTCTGGTGGAATATGAGTTGCTCCTTTTATAGTTACATTTTCACTTCTATATCTTCCAGCATTTTCATCATCAATTTCTTTTAATATAAGAGCGTGTATATTTTTAATATTCCACTCAGTAATTGGGTCATCATCCTTTACTAAATCATTTAAAAACAAAATTGCGTGTTCGTGATTTATAGCTTCTAAGTGTTCCTTTATTGATTTTCCTCCAACAGTAATTCCTTCTAAAACTACTTGAGTTTCTTTTAAAGTCAAAGTATTTCCTTCTATACCATTACTATTATAAGTCCATTCCAAATTAATTTTTTCTTGTAGAGTTCTAAGTGTATCTTTTGGTATAGGTCTTTTATTATCAAGTTCTTTTTTTAAATTGTCTACTTCATCAAAAAAATTATCTGGCAAATTAATAATAAAATCATTGTGATCTGGTTTTATAATCCTTTTATCAACTGGTTTTAGTGCATCAATTGGGATATTCCAACTATTTCCATTTTTGACTGCACCTTCTATTCTTCCTTCTTTTAATAATTTTCTTATTCTTCTTTCGCTAATATTCCATTTTAGAACAGCTTCTTTTGTAGTTATAAATTCCAAAGATATCACCTCTCAAAACAATTATACCGCTGGCGGTATATTTAGTCAATAACTTTAGTCCTTTTTATTTATAATTTGTTCAATAACTTTTGAAGAAATTGTTTGTTCAAATTTCTCGCTTACTTCTTTCCTTGAAGCAAAAGAACTTGTAACATAATAATTTTCGGTTGTTTCAACATTGTTGTGACCTAGTGTATCAGCTACATCACTAAATAATTCCTAATTCATTACAAATTACTTTATAAGAATATTTCGTTATATCTTGCCGCTTCAAAACGATACTGATAAACCTTTCCTCTTTTTTGTATACTAATCACTTTAACCATCTCCTTTCATATTAGTAATTAGTACTTGCTAAAACAAAAAGGAATGTTAACATTCTATCTATGTTAACACTCCCTTATTTATAAGTGTTTTAGCTATTTTTTCAACTTATGCAAACAAAATCAAATTTCGCTATCAATATAATTTTTCATAAAATTAATAAAGACCCTTTATTTATGCATTTTTTCCACAACAATTTTTGTATTTCTTACCACTCCCACATGAACTTGTTACTCCCATATTATCAGTATTATTTATATTTATAATATTATTGATATTTCAATGTTTTTAGGACTAGGTAACATTTATATTATCAGTATTTATTGTATTATTTTTATTATAAATATTTATCTACTGTGGACAAATCGTGGACAATGTCCACATCCGTTCACTGCAGCAATTATATTACATATAATATAAAAATCAAAATGTGTGGATTCTTTCTCCCGTACATTTGACATTTATATTATATCATTTAAAGAAAAGATATTCAATAAGCCTCAAAAAATTTACAGGATAAAATCATGAAAAAATAAAAGAAGAACATTTAAAACTATATAGAATATGGTTTTTAGATGTTTTTTTCTTTAAAAATTTACTATATTGATTTAAAATTGATGTAGGGTGTAATAGAAAATGAATAAATATAATCGATTAAATATAACAAAAGAACAAATGAGATATTTAAAAAAGAAACTAAAGATAACGAAAATGGAAGACATAGAGACAACTGTCCTAAAAGATTTGAAAGAGACATTTAAGGAATTAAAAGATCGAAGACAAAAATCAAAAACTCATTATAAAATATGGGATATTGTATGTTATGTGATTTTTGCCCAAATGTCCGGTGCAGAAGATTGGGAAGATATAGAAGAATTTATCAATTATCATTATGATTTTTTTAGAAAGTTCTTATTGATGACAGGAGGAGTTCCGAATTATCAAACGATAGAAAGAGTAATGTCTATCATTGATAGTCATGAACTTGAAAATATGTTAGTTGAATTTATCAAAAAAATCACGTTTAATGAAAAAACAGAAACAGAAATTTTAAATATAGATGGAAGAGTAGATTGTGGAAGTAGTAGAAAAGAAACAAACTATCATGGAAAAACATCACCATTAAATGTACTAAATGTTTACTCTAATAATTATGGTATGTGTTTAGCAAGTGAGATGATAGAAGATAAAACAAATGAAATAACAACTATACCATCAATATTAGAGCGTTTAAATATAAAAGATACAGTCATAACATGGGATGCATTAAATACACAAAAGAAAAATGTAGAAATAGTGAAAAGCAAAAAAGGAAATTACGTTGTGCCAGTTAAGAAAAATCATCCAAACTTTAATGCTGATTTAGAGTTATATTTCAATGAAAAAACACAAGAAGAAATCATAGCAGGAAGAAGTGATAGTGCGTATTTAAAAGAAATGGAAAAAAGCCATTCTTGTTATATAACCTATGAATATTTCCAAACAACTGATGTAAAGTGGTACAGTGGACATAAAGAATGGAAAGGGTTAAATAGCTTTGGTATGGTAAAGAAAACAATTGAGAGAAACAAAGAAACAATTGTTGAAAAAAGATTTTATATATCAAGTTTGTTTATAGATATAGAGTTATTTTCAAAATCAATAAGAAATCATTGGAGTATAGAAAATAAATTACATTGGCATTTAGATTTTACTTTTAGAGAAGATAAGAATACTACACAGAATAAGAAAGCATTGATGAATTTGCAGCTTATTAATAAATTTTGTCTAGGAATATTTAGTAGAATAAAGTCGTTTTATAAAAATAAAAGTTTACGTCGAATGAAAAAAATTATGGGAATGGATTTTGAAGGAATCTTAATAAAAAACATATGTTATTTATTACTATCTTAAAGTAAATTTTTAAAGAAAAAAACATCTAAAAACCATATTCTATATATTTTTAAATGTTCTTCTTTTATTTTTTCATGATTTTATCCTGAAAAATTTATTCTTTAATTTCATATTGAATTACTTTATTTATTATTTCTGATTTTATTATATCATCAAATACGTCTG
>CANQQR010000005.1 GCA_947626035.1 uncultured Bacilli bacterium
CTTACATTCTTATTATAATATATTTTTGAAATTTAAAAAAGACTGTTTTCAAATTTTTCATTTGTCAACAGTCTGAAGTTAGATTATAGATATTAAACTAAATCTAACTTTTTTGCTATGAAAATTATAAATATTACTATGATTGCTAGTATTACGCCTAGTGCTATGTATATTTGTGTAAATATAGACATTCCTTTGCTTTCTTCTTTGTTTTCAATTTGTTTAGTACTTATTGATAAGGTAATGTAATCTTCTATTTCATTACCTATTTTCATTCTATAAGTGTTAGCATCTACTTTAGGTAATGACGTACTTATTATGTTTTTGCCTTTAAATTCTAGTGTTGTTTCGTCTCCATAGTTACATATGAAGTAACCTCCTAATAAAATGTTTATATGATCGTCTTGTGTTTCTATTTTTGTTTTTTCAAAACATTGGTTTAGTGTAGCTGAATCTATTATGTTATTGTAATTTAGTTCTGCTGTTAAGTCTAAGTGTGTGAATTTATCTGTTTCTTCTAAGTCACTTTTTTTATAAGCGTAATTAAAGTTATCTTTTATAGGAAAATTATCGTTAAATATGAATGTGTATTCTTGTGGTGGTAGTATTGTGTCATTTTCTTTTGGTGTATAATCTTTTACTTTATCTTTTATTCCACTAGGCATGTATATTTCTATTTTTTCATTTATATCATTATTAAAGTCCATTGAGTATTTTATAGATGGAATAGTTAAAGTTTCATTATTATTACATCCTGTTAATAAAACTAGTATATTTAATATTACGAACAATTTTAATACCTTTTTCATACTTTTCTCCTTATTTTGCTGTGTACTTATATGCACCTTTCCATTTAGCATTTTTATGAACACTAGAGTCTCTATTGGAAGCTTTTCTAACGGCTTCTTCTATAGTGGCACAACCCAATTTACTTTCATTTAGTGGTGCTGGGTCATATAGATATACTTCATTTTGTTTACATGAAGAGTTTTGTCCTACAACTACATAATGTCCTTCTACATGGAGTATTACACCATATCCTTCTTGAACTGCTTTTAATACTTCTTGTCCTCTGTTATCATCATAATCTACTAAAGTACCATTAGTAGTAAAGATTCGTTCTCCACTTATATTAAAATGGTCTAATAATGTTTTATTATCAAGAACCCATTCTCCTATTCCACTTCCGATTGTATAATTTAATATACTTCTATTATTGCAAATATAATCGGTCATATCTGAAACTTGAATATTCGGATTTGCAAATGTTGCTACCATCATTGTAAGTGATGTTGGTCCACAGGCTAGGTCTCTTATTGTATATGATCCACAAAAATTGCCATCAATATATTGAGTACGATATTCTATTTTTGATGCATACTTTGTTCCGCCTGTCCCATTATTTTGTTTTTCGTCTTCTAATTTTTGTACTGCTTCTTGGTGTTGTTGTTCTTTTTTTACTTGTTTTTCTAGTTTTTCTTCTTCTCTTCTTTCTTTTATGTAGTCCATATTAGCATTAGCAAAAATTCTTGTTAATGTTTCATTACCATCAGTTACTACTAAATCTAAGACCATGTTAACAAAACCTGGGATTAAAAACAAAATAACTGCAGCTATTAGTCTTCTATATATTTCTTTTGATAATTTTGATGTATCAGATTCAGAATTTATTACTATTGCCCTTGCGCATTTTATCATTAATGATATTATTAATAAAACTGAAGAACCTAATAATATTAATGTTATAATTATTTTTAATATATATAGTAAAAATAAAAAATTTGAACTATTGTATATATTCATGAATTGTCGAGTGGACAAGTCTCGACTACACCTCTCTTTCATTCTCAATGAGGTCTTGTCTAGTTACCTCTTAATATATATTTTAAATTGTTTGTTTTAAAGATATTTACTTAAGGTGTTAAATTCTAAATAAATAATAACATATTTATAGAATTTCTTCAATTGCTAAAAAACATTGGGCATGCCAATGTTTTAATTTTCAGACTTTGCACATTTGCTTTCATTATTTAGTTCTACTACTTCATATGGGTCAGTTGATGCTCCACTTCCTGTTAATTCTACGCATGACTTTAGTGAGATTACTGGACGCACGACATTACCGACGTTACCTGAATAGGTGATACTGCTGAAACCCAAGCTGCCGGTACCGTTGGAACCGCCAACAACGAACACGTACGCACGGCTATCACTACTGTTGAAGGAATATGGACTCATTGTCCACCACCAGTTTGTTCCTGTAGAGCTTTCTCCGGAATCATTCCTGTAGTAATAAACTGAACCATTTTTAATTTGAAAGAGACTACCTGCATATATTACTTCGTCTGCGGTCATCAAGCCTATTGGTTTATCTAAATCTCCATTTCCACCTGAAGATTCACTTACACTAAACATATCTTTCTTTCTCTCTATGTCAGCAGAATTATTGTCTTTTGGATTATCATTTAATTTACCAGAACCATCTACACCACATTTGAATGATGGATGGTTCTTTGTATTATTTGATTTATTAGTATTAAATTTTGTATAACCATTATAATACATTTCTCCACTATTTAGCCATTCTGTTTGTGTACTTCTATCATTACAATATATTGCTGTTTTACTTATATATTTATCATAGTCTTGCAAATTGCTTGCGTACCATGTTTCTAATTCCGTCTTTATTGGACTTGGTTCTTCATTTCCTCTTATTGCTGAAAGTGTACTTCCTGTACTGTACATATAACCTACATATGCTGTGTTATTAAAGTTATCTTTATTATATGCAAATTTCCCATCACTTCCAATGTTTCCACTATTCATTATATATGCAGTTTCGCTTTCTGGGTTTTCTCCTGCATATAATAACCTTAATCCTCCATCTTCGTTTGTACGAATTATTCTCCAATATTTATTTGCAAAATGAACCCAGTTATCTGTAGTATTTCCAACCCAATACCATACATTGTTTCCTCCCTCTGTATAATTACCATCTTCTTTATATACGTTACCATCAGTTACTATACTATTAAAACTATTTCTTTTTCCTGCATTTGCATATTTTGTTTCTCCTAAACTTCCAGCTGTTAATGGACATTCTTTGATTACTTTATACGGATTATCTGCTGTTCCACTTCCATCCAAAGTTACACAGCCTTGGAGAGAAATTACTGGACGCACGACGGGAATCCCATTTAAGACAATTGAGGTATCCAACTCACCCAATTCTTCAGATTCGTAAGAACCAGCCACGGTGTGAACTAATGCGTAACTACCACTGAAATAACTTGGACTCATTGTCCACCAATAATTTTCTCCGGTTACACTTTCTCCGCTAATATTTTTGTAATAGTAAACACTTTCATTTGTTCCCCAGCTCATGCCTCCCGCGTACACTACTTCGTCTGCGGTCATCAAACCTATTGGTTTTGTTAACTTTCCATTTCCTCCTGAAGCATCACTAACACTAAATTTATCAGCAGTAGCTTGCTCATTTTCTACTAATTTACCGCTTCCATCTACTCCACATTTAAATGACGGGTGATTTTTTGTATTATCTTCTCCATTTGTATAGAATTTTGTAAAACTATTAAAATACATTTCCTCACTTGGTTTCCATCCTGTTTGTGTACTTCTATCATTACAATATATTGCTGTTTGACTTATATACTTATCATAATCTTGCAAATTACTTGTATACCATGTTTCTAATTCTGTTTTTATTGGACTACTTATTTCATTTTCTCTTATTGCTGATAATGTATCTCCTGTACTATACATATAGCCTACATATGCTGTGCTATCATCATTTTCATTATATGGAAATGCACCATCACTTCCAATGTTTCCACTATTCATTATATATGCTGTTTCGCTTTCTGGACTTTCTCCTGCGTATAATAGTCTTAGTCCTCCATCTTCGTCTGACCTTATGATTCTCCAGTACTTATCTGCAAAATATACCCAGTTGTCTTCTACGTTTCCGGCAAAATAGTATACCGGTTTACTTCCTTCGGTATAGTTCCCATCTTCCATGTATACACTGCCTTCTGTTACTATGGTAGAGAAATCGTTTCTTTTCTTATTTAACTCTTCTTTTGTATATTTGGTTGTAAATAAGTCTTGGGCTAGGAATGGTTTATCTCCTTCACCTATAAATAATGTTCCACTTAATGTTGCTCCCATATCTTCACTTTGGTCTTCTGTTGTTGTTTCATAGATAAATTCTATTGTATATTCTTGTACTTCACTTGGTTCTATTTTTATATTTCCTGTTAAACTAATTTTTTTTGCTGTTTCTGATTTTGGTAATACTTCAAATTTGTCCATTGTGTAGCCATGTGAACTTGTTATTTTGTATTTTAAATAATCTGTTTTAAATGTATTAATTAGGTCTTTTATAATAATCTTATATTCATATGTTTCATTTGTTTCACTTGTAACAGTAAATGTTTTTTTATAAGTCCATCCAGGTTCTATGTTATTTGCTTCAATGTTTCCATTACCATCAAATGTTATTTTTAAGTCTTGTGCTGTTAGGTCTATTGGTGCACCATTACCTTCTATGTAAGCCATCCAGTAACCTAAACTTACACTAACTGTTAAAATAAGTATACTTACTACCCCTATAATTAAATATTGTTTCTTCATAACTTTCTTCCCTTCTTTTAAATGCAAAAAAATACATAGAAAAACTCTATGTACTTTTAATCACAAAAAAACTATAAAGGTTATTTGTAGTTAACCCCCCCCGATTTGCAAACTAATGTTTTCGAAAGAGATTATTTTCTTCATAGTTTTCTTATTCTCCTTAATATAATTTAATTATAGTTTATACTTTTGTTACTGTCAATTACATTTTTTATCTTCCGCATCAATTATCTTTTGTTGCACATGAATCTGAATTACCAATTTCTACTACTTCATATGGGTCATCTGATTTACCGGTACCAGATAACTGAACACAAGATTTCAGAGAAATTACAGGACGCACGGTGCCACTCGAAGAGCCGACGTAGTTGCTGTCCAAAAAACTAGCGATGCTATAACTCACGTAGAATACGTACGCGTGGTCGAAGAGGCCGAGGAAGCGATACGGACTCATCGTCCACCATCGGTTTGTACCTGTTGGGCTTCCTCCGGAAGCGTTCCTATAGTAGTAAACAGAGTCGTTATTAGTTTGGTATAATCCTCCAGCAAATATTACTTCATCTGCGGTCATCAAACCTATTGGCTTTGTTAGTTTTCCATTACCACCAGACGCTTGACTTACACTAAATTTATCTTTTGTTCCCTCTGCACCTGTCGAATCACTATTTTCCTTTCCTGTTCCATCTACACCACATTTAAATGATGGGTGATTCTTCGAATTATCTAATTTATTTGCATTGAATTTTGTATAACCATTGTAATCCATTTCTCCACTTGATTTCCATCCTGTTTGTGAACTTCTATCATTACAATATATCGCTGTTTTACTTATGTATTTATCATAACTTTGCAAATTACTTGTATACCATGTTTCTAATTCAGTCATTATTGGACTTGGTGTTCCATTTCCTCTTATTGCTGATAATGTATCTCCTGTACTATACATATAACCTACATAGGCTGTATTATCATAATTATCTTTATTATATTCAAATAGTCCATTACTTCCAATGTTTCCACTGTTCATTATGTATGCTGTTTGACTTTCTGGACTTTCTCCTGCATACAATAGTCTAAGTCCTCCGTCTTCGTTTGTTCTTATTATTCTCCAATATTTATCAGCAAAATGTACCCAGTTATCGGTAGTATTTCCAGCCCAGTACCATACTTTACTTCCATTTTCTGTCCATTTATCATCTTCTGTATATACATTACCATCAGTTACTATACTATCAAAGCTACTTCTCTTACCTGCACTCGCATATTTTGTTTCTCCTAAACTTCCAGCTGTTAATGGACATTCTTTTATTACTTTATATGGATTATCTGCTGTTCCACTTCCTTCCAAAGTTACACAGCCTTTTAGGGAGATTACTGGACGCACGACGCCATTCGAAGCGTTGCCGATTGTGCCGAGCAACTGACCTGCGCTGCTAGAACCGCGAACAATGAACACGTACGCGCTGCTGCTGAAGTAACACGGACTCATTGTCCACCACGTGTTTGAACCTGTTGAGCTTCCTCCGGAAGCGTTTCTATAGTAGTAAGCAGAGTCGTTATTAGTTGTAAATAAACCTCCAGCGAATATTACTTCGTCTGCAGTCATCAAGCCTATTGGCTTTGTTAGGGCTCCATTACCACCAGACGCCTTGCTTACACTAAATTTATCTTTTGTTCCCTCTGCACCTGTTGAATCGCTATTTTCTTTTCCTGTTCCATCGACTCCACATTTGAATGATGGGTGGTTACCTGAAGAACTTGTTTTATTTGTGTAGAATTTTGTATAACCATTGTAATACATTGTTCCACTACTTGCCCATCCTGTTTGGGAACTTCTATCATTACAATATATCGCAGTTTTACTTATATATTTATCATAACTTTGTAAGTTATTTGCATACCATGTATCTAATTCTGTTTTTATTGGACTAGGTGTTCCATTTCCTCTTATAGCTGATAATGTATCTCCTGTACTATACATATAACCTACGTATGCTGTGTTATTGCGGTTATCTTTATTATATGCCATTGTACTTATATATGCATCTTCAGCTGTTGGGCTACTTCCAGCATATAAAAGTCTTAATCCTCCATCTTCGTCTGACCTTATGATTCTCCAGTAGTAGTTTGCAAAATATACCCAGTTGTCTTCTACGTTTCCTGCAAAGTAGTATACTGGTTTACTTCCTTCGGTGTACGCACCATCTTCCATGTATACACTGCCTTCAGTTACTATTGTAGAGAAGTCATTTCTTTTCTTATTTAACTCTTCTTTTGTATATTTTGTTGTAAATAAATCTTGTGCTAGGAATGGTTTATCTCCTTCACCTATAAATAATGTTCCACTTAGTGTTGCTCCCATGTCTTCGCTTTGGTCTTCTGTTGTTGTTTCATAGATAAATTCTATTGTATATTCTTGTACTTCACTTGGTTCTATTTTTATATTTCCTGTTAAACTAATTTTTTTTGCTGTTTCTGATTTTGGTAATACTTCAAATTTGTCCATTGTGTAGCCATGTGAACTTGTTATTTTGTATTTTAAATAATCTGTTTTAAATGTATTAATTAGGTCTTTTATAATAATCTTATATTCATATGTTTCATTTGTTTCACTTGTAACAGTAAATGTTTTTTTATAAGTCCATCCAGGTTCTATGTTATTTGCTTCAATGTTTCCATTACCATCAAATGTTATTTTTAAGTCTTGTGCTGTTAGGTCTATTGGTGCTCCATTACCTTCTATGTAAGCCATCCAATAACCTAAACTTACACTTACTGTTAAAATAAGTATACTTACTACCCCTATAATTAAATATTGTTTCTTCATAACTTTCTTCCCTTCTTAAACGCAAAAAAATACATAGAAAAACTCTATGTACTTATGTGCATTAAAAAACTATAAAGGTTATTTGTTGTTAACCCCCCCCGATTTGCAAACTAATGTTTTCGAAAGAGATTATTTTCTTCATAGTTTTCTTATTCTCCTTAATATATTTTAATTATAGTTTATACTTTTGTTACTGTCAATTACATTTTTATATTTCACTAAATTAAAAAAGGAAAGATCTTCAAAATGAAGTTTAAAACTTTTATTATAAAAATGCGTTGACACGGATTTGTGTAATATTATTTGAAATATTATCATTACAATATAAGTCTATTATTCTTTCCTTTATAAACATAATCTTACCATAATTTATTTATATGTACAATAAATTTTTTTTAATTTTTTTCTTATATCAATTTTAAAAATTGGCATGCTTTTTGTTATACTTTTGTATTTTATTTGGTATAAATGTGTATTATTTTGGTACAATATTAGTGTTCAAAATTAAGATTTGGAATATTTGACTTTAGTGGGTTCTTGTGTTAGTCTATTGAATTATGGGGTGTATGTTTGATTGGAGGTGAGGAATGTGATTAAGTTAAAGGATTTAAGAGAGAGTAAAAATTTTAAAGAGGAAGATATTGCTAAAGTACTTGGTGTTAGTACTGAACAATATAATATGTTTGAAACTGGTGTAAAATTTTTGTCTTATGAAGATTTAATAAAGATTGCTAAATTTTATGATACTAGTATTGATTATATATTAGGTTTAACTAATGAAGTTAAGCCATACCCTAAGACACATTAGTCAATGTGTCTTTTTTGTAGCCATATTTTCCATCGTCAAAGCCTATTAATGTGTTTAATAGTGTTCCTATTATGCTTATGATTATTATTTGTTTTAGTGATATATTTGTTATGTATATCAATATGAATAGTATTGTTCTTGTCAAGTTACTTATAAATTCTATAAAGCAAATGTATATATCAGGAGAGTAATTTTTTCCGTATGCATATGTGTTTCTTAGTATTATGGTGTCTAGGCTTGCTTTTATTATTCCATCGGGGAATGTTAGTATTAAAAATAGTTTAGGATCTGTTATTGTTATTTTTAGTGTTAGTATTACTATATATAATATTAGTGATAGTTTTAGGTAGTCTTTTTTGTTTTTGTCCATTTTTTTACTTATAAAGTATATGTATATGATACTGCCTATTCCACATATTATGTTTACAATTCCTAGATAGTTAAATTCTTTTTTTATGTTAAGGTATATGTATAATGGTAAAACTGATAAACCGGTGTATTTTAATTGATCTACTACTGTGAATAGATAGTTTCTTTTTGGGTATGTTTGTATTATTGTTTTTAGTTTGGTTTTTATTGTGTTTGTTTTTGTGTCTATTTTTATTAGTGGTATTATACTTAGTGTCATTAGGAAAAGTATTATTATTGTTAGTATTTTGTAGCCCATGTGGTTTAGTATTTTTGCACCTAAAAAAGTTCCAAATAGTCCACCAAGTGTTGTGAATATTTGATATAGTGTTGTGTTGTCTGTTATTTTTTTGTCTTCTATTATTGTTAGTGCATATATGTGTCTACCTATCCAGTAGAATGATAAGTATAGTGCGTATATTATTCCTAGTATTATTAGAGAGAGTACATTTCTTTTTAAAAAGTTTATGTATATGTAAGTTATACTGAATAATATGCTACTTATAAACATTAGTTTTGTGAATTTATATTTTCTTCCTAGGTATAGTGTCAGTGGTGTAAAGAGTGTACAGAAAAGGTATTTTATTAAAAGAAATAGTGTTATTTCTTTTATGGTAAAGCCTTTAGTGTATAGTAGTAATGGAATAAATATTTCAACTAGTAGTTTTGCAAAGCTAGTGATTGTTATAAATATATTATATTTTTTTAAGTTAGTCATTGTTTAGTTCTTTCTTTTATTTTATTTAATGTTTCATAAGTACAGCTTAGTTCTATTTTTGTTATTTTATAGCCTTTTGCTGTGTAGTCAGCTAGTAGGTCATATTTTTTTATTGTTTTTAGGTCTTCATATACATATTCGTTTAGTTTTCTTTCTAGGTCAGAAGAGGAACTCCAGTTTAGTTCATAGTTTTTTGTGAATAATTCTGTTTCTACTTCTATTTTTATTACTACTGCATATATTCCATTAAAGAGTTTGTTTAAGTTTTTTGAGTTTAGATTATCAAATTCTATTATATGGTAGTTTTCTTTATTAATGTCTTCTTTTTTTAGTGTGATTCCATTAAACGGTTTTATATATATAAATAAAGTTATTAAAATAATTGTAAGTATTGTTATATATTTTTTCATAAATTAACACCTATTTATAGTATTGATTTTTTTCTTTTATTTAAACTACCAATTATTGTTAATAACTTATTTTTCTAATAGGCCTATAAGTAAACGATATGTGAGTTTACTATATATTTCCATTACTTTATAATATTTATAAATTATGTTTTGTTTTTCTAAATATGGGTCTTCTTCCCATGATGCGTCTATTTTTTGGAATATTCCTTCATATATTACGTATTGGTTTAGGTAATTTGATAAGTCTTTTATTGAGCAGTAGTTGTTTATTCCTAAGTCAAGTTTACAGAAGTGTCTTAGTATGTAGACTGCAAATTCGCAGCAGGTGTATGCATTTTTTATTTTTACTTTTTTATGTAGTGGGTATAGTATTGCTGAATAGAAGTTATATAGATAGTCATTTTTATGTTTTATTGTGTATTTTAGGTATTTTTTTATTTTTATGTATGTTTTGGGTTTTAGTGGGATTTTGTAGATTTTTACTTTTGTTGTTGTGTTGTTTTCTGTGTATCTTAGAGGAGACTCTTTTACTAGTCCAGCATAAAAGGAGGCGTTTTTGTGTTTTCTTGAGAAACTATATAATATTTTTAGGTCTTCGTCAAGAGATATTGAGACATGGTTATATTCGAATTTAGTCATTTTTCTTATGAATTTGCCTGTTTTTAGTGGGGTTTTTGTTAGTAATACATATAGGTTATAAGTTTTCATTAGATACACCTTCTTTCTTTTGGTATAATTTTTGTTATTTTTTATATTTTATAGTATGAGAGAGTATATTTTGAGTGAATTTAGTAAGTATAAAATTAGTGAAGAGAAAATTGATTATTTTTTTAGTGTTGTTAGTCCGATATTTATGCATCCTGAGTTTCAGAAAAGGGTTGATTCTAAGTTTTTGCATCATGGGAAGACTAGTTTAGGTATGCATATTATTAATAATTCTATTTTAACATATATTTTGTGTTTTAAGTTTATTAGTTTAGGGTATGATATAGATATAGATCTTGCATTAAAGATTTCTATGTTACATGATTTGTATGAGGTTTGTTATAAAGATAAGGAAAGTTGTGTTAAGAAGTCTAAGGTTATTAATTTGCATGGGTTTGTGCATCCTATAGAAGCGGTTATTAATTCTTTTTGTTGGTATACAGATATTTTTAAGGATGAGGATGAGTATTATAAAATTATTGATGGGATTATTCATCATATGTGGCCTTTTCCTGTTAGGTGTGTTAATGATTTTTTAGATACTGAGATTAATAATTATGGTAAGTTAGTTTTTATTAGTGATAAGGTTAAGTCTTTTATTGTTGAGTCTAGTAATCGTTTTAAGATTTTTAATGTTTCTTTTGGTAAGTGTATTTGTAGTGAGGGGAATATTGTTTCTTTAGCTGATAAAATTGTTTCTTTAAAGGAGATTTTTAATTTTAAAAATCCCTAGTGTACGGGATTTTAGTTTATTTTGATATTGTTTATTAGTGTGTTTTTGATGTAGTCTTCTGTGAAGTAGTTTTGGTTTGTGAATGATAATATGTATCTTTTGTCGTCTTTTAGTATTACTACTTCAGTTGTGTTGTTTTTTCCTATTAGTATGTAACCTATGTTATCTCCAGTTATTTCTATTATATTAGAAGCATTTGGTAAATTTAATGCCATGTATTCTCTTAATAAGTACTCACATTTTATTTCGTTTATGCTAGTTAGTAGTGTTCTTTTTGGTGTTTTGTTTTCGCTTAGGTATTTTAGTATGTCTAGGTCATTTTTTATGTTATGTTTTTGGTAAAATTCTTGCATTTCTTCACTATTTAATCTAGACATATAAGTGGTTTCTGTGCCTATTGCAAGAGATGCTTTTGGAGATAATGAGTTGTTTTCTGTGTATAGGTTATATTTTACATATTCTGTTCCTTTTGAGTCTATTACGAAGTCGTTAAATTCATTTTTTATTTTTATTTTTTGAAATTTTAAATATTCCTTTTCTTCTAAGTCTTTAGTATTTTGTGTTATTGTTTCTTTAAAGTTTAGACCGTTTATTAGGTTATCATAATTTTCTATTACTTCACTATTTATTCTGTATTCATATAGATAGTAGGCTTTATAGGAGATGTAAGCTATAATAGGTATTATTATGATTAGTGATATTATTAATACTTTCTTTTTCATATGCGCCATCCTTATAATTTTATTATATTAACTTCTTGCACATCCGTCAACAGATAATATTACGCCTGTTATGTAACTTGCTAGATTAGAAGATAGGAATAGAAATGCGTTTGCTATGTCAGTTGGTGTGCCTATTCTTCCTAGTGGTATTGTTTTTATTAGTGGTTCTATCATTTCTTTTGGAAGAGATGAGACCATGTCTGTGTTTATTATGCCTGGTGCGACTGCGTTTACTCTTATGTTATAAGGAGCTAGTTCACGTGCAAGAGATTTTGTAAGGCCATTTACTGCGAATTTGCTTGCAGGGTACCCTACACCACTTGGCTGTCCATAGATACTTACCATTGAGCTTGTGTTTAGTATTACACCATTTTGTTGTTTTTTCATGTAAGGTGTTACTGCTTTTATCATGTTAAATATTCCTAGTACGTTTATGTCCATTATTTTTTTGAAGTCTTCAGTAGTTGTGTCTTCTATTTTTTTGTTTGCGCTTATTCCTGCGTTGTTTATTAGTATGTCAATTTTTCCATATTCATTTATTATTTCTTTTACTGTAGTTTCTACTTCTTTATAGTCTGTTAGGTTTGGATGGTAGCCTTTTGCAGTAAGACCTAGTTCTTTTAGTTTGTTTATTGATTCTGTAACTGTTTCTTCTTTACTACCAAATAATATGACTTTTGCTTTGTTTTCTAAAAATATTTTTACTGTTTCGTACCCTATTCCTCTTGTTCCTCCAGTTATTATTGCTACTTTTTCTTCTAACATATTTACTTCTCTCCTTTATTTGTTTTCTATTATTTTACTGTTTAATAGTTTTTTTAATATTTTTCTTTTTATGTTTTCTTCAAAATCTGTGAACATTTGTAGTTCTATTACTTCCCAGATTAATACCCAGCCACCTATTAAGAGTATTTCTTTAAATATTACGCTGTCTTTTAGTAGTTGGCTTAGTATTAGTAGTATTATTCCTATTAGTAGGTAGAATAGTTTTAAGTATTTGTTTCTTTGATATGTTTTTAGGCTGTTTTTGTATTCTTTTTCTAGTCCTTCTTTTATTAGGGTTTCATAGTCTATGCTGTTTTTTAGTTCACTTGTGATTATTATTTTTATGTCGTTATTGTTTTTTATGTTTCTTGTTTCTTCTAGTATATATTCTATTAATTTTTTTGAGACAAATTTTTTATTATATGTTTCATATAGTGTTTCTTCATTAGAGATGCCTATTTCTATTATGTTTTCCATTTTTAAACTCCTTTTATATATTATATCACTTATATACAAGTTTTTGGAAAAAAAACACCAAGAGATGTATTACTTAGTGTTTATTCTTTGTTTAATTCTAGACTTTTTTTATTAGTTACTAAACTTATAAAAAATGCTTTTTTTAGTTCTCCTACTATTTCTCCTCTAAAAGTGACGTAATCTCCCTCTTTTAAGGTTTTTCCGTCTTTTATATCTTTAGATAGAAATATGTATTTACCAGTACTACCAACTATTTCTCCATAGTAGCCATCAAATTTTACTACTTTTCCTAAATCATAAACCATAATTTTCACTCTCCGTCATAAGTTTATTTCTTAATTCTTCTTTTGCTTTTTCCATTTCTTCTTTTGCTCTTTTATCGATATCTATTAGTCCTTCATGAATGTTGCCAAGTTCATCTAAATATACATAAAAGTCTTGGTTTGCTATTCCATATACAAAGCCATTTTCATATTCATTAGGCATTAGTGTTTCTATGTCTATGCCACTTCTTAAAGCATTTATTCCGTTAATTCTATTAATGTAGGAATTAAATTCGTTTGCATTTTCTGTTTCAATTATTCTTTCACGTGCAACAGGGTACATTATTTCGTTAGTTTTGTCTGTGCTTATAGGTACTAACTCTCCTTTTTTTCCGCTTGAAGCCATTACTACACCATAGCTCTTTATATCACTATAAAATGATGGTAATCCTTCTTTTATGTTGATACCATTAAATGATTCTGTTTGCATACCACGAGTAGCAAAAGCTTCACTACAGACTACATTTTCAATTGGGTAGCCACTATTTTTTGTTGCTTCTATTAGTTTTTGTGCTATCATTTCACAAGCCATGACTATTTCATCATTACTATATAAGTTTGGATTACAACTTTCTCTTAATTGGTTTAAAAATACAGTGTTACCGTTTCTAAATCCTGATACTCTTGATATGTATTCATGAGTTTCTTCGTCTTCAAATCTTATATGAAATCCATGGTTATCTGTGAGTACAAAGTAAAATAAACTTTCACCAAGTCCGCCTATTCTCATACATGCTCTGGTTCTTTCACCATGCGTTAGGTTAGAGGGATGAGTAAAGTTTCCTACTACCACCCTTATTTTTTTACCATTTATGGTTAGCACTTCATTTAATGGTGGAACAGGTGATAATTTTCTTTCAAAACATTTTTGAGTTAATTTTGTAGCTTCCTCAAGTCTTTGGTTTCCTTCAGTTTTATTAAGTGCTTGATTGGGTTTAGGATTTCTTTTTATTAATGATGCATCTTCTTCGCCTAGGACCATTGTATAAACATTAGATGTCCCTGCTAACATATTAGCATATTGAAGTATGTCTATAAGTGGTAAATCAAGATTTTCTCCAGGATTCAATTTTCTAATTTCTTTTCCATAAACTATGTAATAATATACTAAAAATTGTAGTGTATTTATTGCATCAGGTAAATTAATGGTAGTACTATTTAGCATTTTATTAAATTCTAATGGTATTTTGTGTAGTTTATATTTTATCATTATATTTTTTAATGATTCTAATATTTCGGGGTTATTTAGCACTTTACTTCTTAGAACAGTTAGATTTATTTCATTTAGTAATTTGTATATGTCATTTCTTTCAGGAGGGTTAAGATATTCTAGTTTTAGCATTACCCCACTATTATGAAGAATTTGTAAATATTCATGCACGTAGTGGTTAGTTTTTTCGTCTCTTAAAGTTTTATTTATTATCTTTATATATTCTACACGTTCTTCTTTAGTTTTTATAATGCCAGGATCAATATATTCTTCATCTACTAAAAAATGTATTGTATCTAATATTAAAGTTTTATCACATCCTGTATTTTTAATTAATTCTTCTATTAAAGTTCTGCCTTCAATATTATAATCTTTAAGAGCTTCTTTTAGTATAATTCTTTCGTTACCTTTTATTGGTACAGTGTATAAGCGTAGTTCTTTTCTATAGTCAAACAATTTTCTATATTCTTCTCTTTTTACTGCAATATAATAATTAGTGATTGTATGTAATTTTTCAAGTAATTCTTCTTTTGTGGAATTTTCAGTATTTATGTCTATCATTTTGTGATATATTTCCATTAACATTTGGTAGTAATCAGTGCTTATAAGTTGAGGGTATTTACTTTCAAATTTACTATTTAAATATGGAATTATTTCTTTTTTTATTAAGTCACTATAGGCTTTTTCATTTTTATCTTCAATCGCGTGCATTAGATTATTAAATATTAGTGGTGCTTCACTAGTTCTATAAAATTCGTATTGTTTTAAAATATCGAATAATCTTTCTATGTCACTTTTTGTATAAGTAACTTTTGGTAATATTTCAAATAGTTTATCTATTTCTTCACTACTCATGTTTATTATTTTTCTTATGTTATCACTACTTATGTATTTTATAATTTCGCTTCCAAAATAACTTTCAATTTTGTCCATGTTAGTAGGATTTAATTGGTATTTTCTTATAAGAAAGTCTCTTAATTTTAAATAATTATCATGGTTATAAAAGTGGCTTAAATTTTCATTGTGATTTACTTTATTAAGTAATATCTCTATAAAATAGTCATCTTTAGTGTATATATCAATTAATTCTTCATTATTTACAATAAATTCATAAGAGTCTTCTAAAAATTGGTAACCAAATACTATATCGTTATTAATTTTTTCTTTTAGTCTATCGTTAATAATGTAAGCGTTTAGGGAATTTTTTTCAAAAAAGTCAATTATCAACGGCGTATAAAAATAAGCAATATCTTTATCAAACAAATCATATATTGATATAAAGTCTAGTGTATTTATTCCTTTTATTTCTAATAATTTTGTTACTATAGGAATAGTCATACCTTCAAACTCAGTTGTGGATTTTATTTTATAATTTTTATATTTATCTTTATTTTCTTCTATTAAAGCAATGATTTCTATATCAGGTAGTTTATTCTTTAGAGACCATATATCAAGTCCTTGTTTCGCTAGAAGTGAGATTAATTCTTTATCTGTAGTATTTTTTAAACTACTTAAACTAGATAGTTTGCTGCCATGTAATAAAGCGTTTTTTAATTTATTCATGTTTCCATTTCGTTCTAAAAAGATTTCATAATAATAACCCTTAAAATCTATAAATTCTTTATTTAAACATGTTTCATATAATTTTATAGATATTTCCAAGTCACGATTTTCAATACTTGCAATTAAGGATTCCCATAAAATTTTATTTGTAGATGGAATTTCATCAAAGCTATTTAATAGATTAAGTAAATATGTAATATCACTTGTTACAGACGCATATATTAATTCTTCTTCTAAAGATAATTTGCCATTAGTTTCTCTTTTTTTATCTAATAAGTTAGTAAACTGTTTATAACCGATTGAATAAGGGGGAGCGTAACCCCTAAAATTAGGCCATATATCTATTAATAAATCTATTCTGTTATATGGTACTATATAATCGGTCATTAGTTTGTATAATTCAACTGGTGTTTGGATAGAGTTTTTTAAAGTAAAATTTGGATTTAGCATTGCATTTATACATATTTGATCTAGTTCATTTTTATGTGGATTTCTCTCTTCTTCTAATTCTTGTTTGGATTTGTATGCATAATTTAAATATACATTTGGTTGTAAGATTATTTTAGACAAAAATTCTTCTAAGGTTACACCAGTAATTTCTGTAGCTTTTTTTAAATCATTAACTGAATCTTCCGTGTTTATAACACCAAAAATTATGTAACCAACATTTCCAACATTAAGTAAACTAGTGCCTTTAAATATTTTAGTAAAAATTGCTATTCTAGCTTCTGAGTCACGTTCAAATATGAATATATCTTCTAAAGTAAAGTTTAAGTCATTGTTTTCTATTTTTTTAAGTAATTCCTGTTTTTTATTTTGAAACATAATTCCACTACCTTTCAATATTATTATACATTTTTATTGTTTCTTATGCAATTAATGGACGTAAATGGGGCGTAAATTTTATAAATTCATTTATGTTTATTTGGAATTGTTGATAAAAGGTATTATGACCAAAAATATGATATAATTATAAATAGTTAGGAGACTTAATTTGTGATGGAAAGACAAGAATTTGATAAGTTAAATGTATTTGGATTAGGGGAACGAGATTATGATTTGGCTGAATATTTTAGTGAACAAAGTTATTTTAATATGTTAGCTAAGACAGATAATGGTACTAGTTTTATAAATGTAACATTTGGATTCGATTGTAGAACTAATTGGCATATTCATGCTTCTAAATCAGGTGGAGGACAGGTTTTAATTTGTACAGCTGGGTATGGGTATTATCAGTTAGAGGGAAAGCCGGTGCAAAGATTGTCTCCTGGGGATGTTGTCGTAATTCCAGCTAATGTGAAACATTGGCATGGCGCAAGGCCTGATTCGTGGTTTAGTCATATTGAAGTTGAAATACCAGGAGAAGAAACTGAGAATGTTTGGTTAGAAGAACCTGTACCAGAAAGAAGAATTATAAATATAAAGAGTAAAAAAGAGAATAAAGAAAAAATGGTAAAAATAATTAAAGATTTAGATTTAAAAGAAAACCTTTTTATTTATGATGTTTATGAAGATGTTGATAATAATATTTATATTAATATAACGGATTATGATGATTGTGATAATAATGAATATGGATTTAGTTTTATAGATAATTATAATTTTGATCAATTTATTAAAGATATTTTGGATGTTGACAAAGAAAATACTACTATTAATGTGGCTTATTTTGGATATGCAAAAGAAGATTCTGATAATTATTTTTATGAGAATGGGGAGATTGTTTTAAGGTCAACTAGGGAAATGGGCATAAATATAGAAGAAATAGAAAATAAATAAGTATATGAGTAGACTATAATTATAGTTTACTCTTTTTTGAAGGAGAAAACATTTAGTCTAATAGATTTGGAAAATCAGTTACCTTTTTAACATTTAATTTTTCTTTCATATTCCTGTTTTATTGCACGAAAAAAGACTGATTGTTCAGCCTTTTATAGTTCAATTAGTTCGTATTCTCTTGAACCTATACCTAAGTCACTTGCTGCTTCTATTGTGTGAATTCCATGACGAGAGTTAATTCTTTCTAGTAAGTGGTCACGTCCTGGGTCATCTGATTTAGTTACTAGGTCGATACAAGCTTCGTCAATTGCAACTGGATCTAAACTTGCTAGCATACCAATGTCTTTCATGCATGGGTCTTCTGCTACATTACAGCAGTCACAGTCTACTGACATATTGCACATTACATTTATATATGCTATTTGTCCTTTAAAGTTTTTGATTACTGAAGCCGCAGCATCTGCCATTGATTCTAAGAATGTGTCTTGGTCTTGATTAAACATATCTTCGTAGCTTCCATTTTCTTTACCACAACAGTGAATGTACCTTTTTCCTTTTGATGAAGCTAAGCCTATTGAAAGTTGTTTTAATGCTCCACCGTAACCGCCCATTGGATGGCCTTTAAAGTGTGATAATACTAACATGTTGTCATAGTTTTCTATGTTTTTTCCAACGTAGTTTTTCTTTAATACTTTTCCTTCTGGTATTTCATAAATTATGTCGCCAGGTTCGTCTAGTATGTCAACATTATAGTATTTGCTCCATTCGTGTTCTTCTAGTAATTCTTTGTGTTTTTGTGTTGTGTCTCTAGCACCGTCATATGCAGTGTTACATTCCACTACTGTTCCATTTACATAATCAATTATTGGTTTCATGAATAATGGTCTTAGGTAGTTTTGGTTTCCTCTTTCTCCTGAATGAACTTTAACTGCTACTTTATTTGTTAGTTTTATTCCAAGTTTGTCATATAGTTTTATGACATTTTCAGGTGTTATTTCTCTTATAAAATATACTTTTGATTTTTCCATTTTTATTTTCCTTTCTCTTATATTTTATTATATCAGTTTAATTCTTATTAGTAAATTATGATTTGCTATTGTCAAGAAAAAACAAACCTTAAATGGTCTGTTTTAGTTAAGACAAGTCCTTCTACTTATCTTTTTCTTCTTTAACTTTTTTTAAATCGTATGTTACGTCAACTGCATCACATACATTTTGTGAGTGTGTTACGATAATTACACATTTGTTTTCTTCATGGGCTAATTTTTTAAATATTTCTAATATTTCATTTTCTGTTTGTTTATCTAAGTTTCCAGTTGGTTCGTCTGCAATTATCATTTTAGGGTTATATGATAAACTTCTTGCAATTGCGACTCTTTGTTGTTCTCCACCTGACAATCTTAGTACTTTACGATCTTTATATGTTTCTTTTAGTCCAACTTTTTCCATTAGTTCTATGGCTTTTTCTTTTTTATTTTTTATTTTTAAACCACTTACATCCATAGAAAGAATTATATTTTCACTAGCTGTCATAAATGGCAATAAGTTGTAGCTTTGAAATACTATACCAATATCACTATTACGATATTTATCTAAGTTCATATCTTTTAGGCTTTTTCCATCAAATATTATTTCTCCTTCAGTGCATCTTTCAAGTCCGCTTATTAAAGATAATAGTGTAGTTTTTCCTGTGCCACTTCGACCTTTTATTGCGTAGATTTTTCCACTTTCAAAATCAAAACTTACATCTTTTAATGCATAATCGTCTTCTTCTGCATCACTATATCTATAACTTGCATTTTTAATACTTAAAATAATATTCTTTTTGTTATTTTTTTCTATATTTGTCATTATTAAGACCTCTCTTTCAATATTGTTAGTGGTGAAAATCTTTGTATACTAATCATTGAAGCAATTGAACTTATTAATACTAGTGAAAGTCCTATTCCAAGTAGTTCTAGTAATACTTTGATATCTACTACTGCATCAATTGAGTCGTAAGCTTCTATTATTGGCATACCTTTACCATGCATTTCTCCTCTTTCTCCTCCGCGGTCTAACATTCCACCTTTCATGTTTTCTCCGCCAAAGTTTTTACCTATTTCTTCTGTTCTTTCGTTACTACTGTTTATTTCATTTTCAAGTAAGGAATTACTTATTCCTTTTGATGAGATTGCACCTATTCCTGCTCCAAGTATAAGGGCAACTAATGAAACTATAACAAGTTCTGATACAAATTGCATTGTTAGTTTTAGTTTGCTAACACCGATTGTTCTTAAAACTCCTATTTCGTATTTTCTTTCTCTTATGTTTATCATGTTTATTACTAGTAGAACAGTTCCACCTATTATTAGGGTTAAAGTTAAAAATGTTGTGGCAAATGAGCTAATATTTTTGATACTTGATACCCCACTTAATGCTAGTTCTTCATTAGTTTGTAATATGTAATTTTCGTCTAAGCCTTTTTTATAAAATTCTTCTTGAAGTTTTTCTACAGAATCATATGAGTCTATTATGAATGTTGGGTAAAGTGTTCCTTTTATGTTTTCGTTATTTGATGTTATGTTAGTGATAGCACTTGCGTTTGTTATTATTTTATTTGCTGAATTTGAAAACATTGATAATGGTGCTTCTGTTTCTTCTTCATTTTCTTTGAAGATTCCAATTATTTCAAATTCATAAGTATTACCGTCTTCGCTTTGTAGTATTATTTTATCGTTTAAATTTAGATTATTATAGCTCGCTAGTTCTTCATTAATAAATGCGTAGTTTCCATCAAATGCTACATCCCAGGCATTATCAGTTATTTCACTCATTGTGTAAGTTCCGTTTATAAATTCACTCATGGCGTCTTTGCTGCTGTAGCCAGTTAAAGTAAAATCAGTGTTTGACATGTTGTTTTCTTTTCCACGACCAAATCCATTTGGCATATTATTTGATTCAATTTCTGCTTTTTCAATATTGTTTCCGTTTAGTCCAATACTATATGTGTAGTAATAACTTTCGATATATTTACTATTTGCAAATGATTCTATATCATTTACTGTGTAGCTTGCAATATTGTCAAATTTTTCTTTAGCGTTTTCTCTTCCTTCTGCTTGCGACGGGTCAAAGCCTTTCATCATGTTAGTTCTATCAAAACTAATTGTTACTTCTTTGTCGTAGGCACTTTTATAGGAATTTATCAAATATGTTGCGGTGTTTTTAATAGCTAGTGTTATAGTGCAAGCGCTTGCAATAATTAAAATTATTATTCCTATTAGTATGTTCCTTCCTTTGTTTCTTTTAATTGAAATCCATGCATTTTTTAGTATATACATACTTATTCCTTTAGTACAATTTTATTTTATGATGTAAATATTAAAGAAAGATTAAAAATTTATTAATTTTTTAAGAAAAAAGAAAATGGCATGTTATCCATTTTCATAAAGTTATGTGTTTTATGATAGAGTGACTGTTATATCTTTTTCTTTATATTCTCTATTACTTATATAACTAACTGTTAATTTTACTTTATCGCCTTTATTTAGTTTATTTAAAACTTCTTGTAAATCACTTAAACTTGTAACTGTGTTATCTTCTATTTTAGTGATAATATTACCTATTTCTAGTTCTGACTCGTCAGCACTACTTCCAGAAGTTATTTTAGAAATGTAAAATCCTGTTGGCATATTATAATAGCGACTGGTACTATCATCAATTATGTAACCTTCTATACCTAATGTTACGCCTTCGTCATTTTCTCCATTCATTAGGGTGGTAATTAGTTCACTAACATCGGAAATTGGAATTGCAAAGCCCATTCCTTCTACGGAGGCAGAAGAGGATGAAGCACTGGAAGAATATTTAGCAGAGTTTATACCAACAACTTCGCCACTACTATTTAGTAATGCACCTCCACTATTTCCACCATTTATTGCAGCGTCTAATTGAATCATTTTATTTGTGTAATTATCTATTGAAACTTCTCTATTTAAAGCACTTACTACCCCAGTAGTGACGGATTGTCCATAGCCTAAAGCATTACCAATGGCAATAATTCCATTTCCTACTTTTAGTTTATTAGAGTCTCCTAAGGAAGCTATTCTAATTTCGTTTAGAGTATCGCTATCAATATCATTTAATGAAACAGATATTATAGCTATGTCTTTTCTTTCTGAGGTTCCAACAACTTTAGCATCGTAGCTTTTTTCATTTATAAATTGAACAGATAGTTCATTAGCACCTTCTACTACGTGATTATTTGTTAAAATCATAAGTTCTTTGTCTGACTTACTTACGATTATTCCTGAACCAGCACCTTCTGAATATTGATCTTCTCTAAAAAAACTTGGTCCAAATCTTCCAGACGAAATTAGGGTTTTACTAGTGATTGCAACAATAGAGGGCATTACATTTTCTACGACTTCAGATACATCTGTGATATATACACCTTCAATATTAGAACTTGTGGTTTCAGTATATTTTAGTTCTATTTTTTCTTTTGTTTTATTTTCTAAAGTATCTTTTAATTTTGGATAAATTACACTAATAAAGAAAATAGATAGAATAGCAATAATTAATACTATTATGCTTATAATAGCAAACAAAATTATTTTTTTATTACTTTTTGATTTATTATCGTTTGTATTTGTTTTATTATATACCGTTATACTTTGGGTAGGTTCTTCTTTTTGGGATTTTTCTTCATTTTCTTTTATTTCTTTAGACATATTATCACCTCATTTTTTATTTTTTAAGTTAAGATTTTTCTTTGACTGTTCTATCTATTATAAGTAACTTTTTTAAGATATAGTAATTAATTAGTTTAACATATACCACCTTCTTTATATGTTAATCATAGGGCATGAATATTAAAGAAATATTAAAAATATTCGATTATTATATTATTTTTTTATCTTCTTCCACCAGGCATGTTCATACCTCCATTGTTTCCAATGTTAGTTGTAATATTTGAAATAGTAAAGCTACTATATTCTTCATCATTTACTAATATTCTATAGGTTTCATCTTTTTTTAAATCTGGGGATGCAATGACTAAAGAACTAAAAGTTTTTGAAGAAGAATAAGATGCTATTTCTTTGTTATTACTGTCAATTATTTTTATTGTATCGCCATTACTATAGTTTGAATTAAATGTTATGGTAAGATTATAGATTGTTGAAGAACTATTTAAGCCTTGTAACATGCCACTAGCGCCACCGGCAATTAGTGTTCCTCCAGTTATTTCGCATGTTTGATCGTAATCTAATGCTCCGTTACCATTATTTGTTGGGCCATATACTATGGTATTTCCGCCGGTAATATAAATAGAACCATTAGCATCTAAGCCGTCGCCTGTTGAATCAACTTTTATAGAGCCACCGTTAATAGTTAATATTCCTCCAGTGGACTCTGAAAAATTGTTTCTTCCGGGTCTAGCACCTAAACTAGATGAGTCACTTCCACCGGCTACATTAATTCCATCGTCACTAGCTACTACACTAATATTACCATTGTTGATAGTAATTTTTAATGCTTCTAGTCCTTCATAACTTTTGTCAATATTAATATTTCCACCATCAATTATTAATTCTTCATCTGCATGAATTCCATCATCGCCTGATAATATTGTAAAATTACCATTTTTAATACCTATGTAATTGTTAGAGTGGATGGCATCATCTGACGAATTTAATTTAAATTCTCCTGATTCTATTAGAATATTATCTCCAGCTTTTATACCTTTAGCACTATTGTTTGTTGTGTTTCCGCCCCAGTTACCCCATGAAGTAGTAGTGCTTGAATTGGAACTTCCACCTCCAGTTGTTATGTCGAAATTTCCATCTTGAATTAATATTTTATTAACTGAATCTATTCCATCATTTTCAGCGTTAATTATAAATGTACCATTTTCAATTTTTACAAAGCCTTTTTCAGTATCTGTATCATTAGTTGTTTTAATACCATCCCCTGAGCTTGTGATTGTGTAATTACCATTTATAATGTATACTGAATCTTTTCCACGAATTCCATCATCTTTAGATTTAATAATGTAAGTTCCTGAAATAAATTTTAAATCGTCTTTGGAAACTATTGCATCTAGGGTATTAGATACTACTTCTAAAGTGCCAGACCCTTCAAATGTTAAGTCGTCATGACTAAGTATAGTTCCAGCTTCGTCTTCTTCATTTGCTATGTAATTTGTTCCGTCTTCTAAATAATTTTTGCTTCCTTCTTTTAATTCAATGATTACATCGCTAGCATTTTCTATTAATATGGCTGGTCCGTTTGGATTTGTAATATTAACATTATTTAATACCAGTTTAACATTACCTGACGTATTTACAGTAATTAATCCTTCTGTTATTGTTCCTGTTAGATTGTATACCCCTTCTTCAGTGATATTTATACTTTTTGTTAGTGTGTAACTTGTATTTTTGTAATTATTCCAATCGATTTTTTCATCTCCATCATCAGTATTTAAGTTCATATCTATTCTATTAGTTGTATTACTTGATAAATTATCTTTGTTTAAGAATGAATAAATTCCATAACCACCAATTAAGACAATTATAATAGCAGTAATGTATATTAAAATATTTTTATTTTTCATTAGTTAAAACTCACTTTCGTCTATTTTTTGACTAAGAGATATTTTTAAATTACCATTTTTTACTCTTAGTTCATCGATAAAATCTTTATTGTTTAAGTGTTCATTAAATTTAATTTCATAAGTTATTTCAAATAAGCTACCCATATTAACTGTTTTTATGTTTCCTACTTTGTATTGTTTTAAATATTTTTTAAATATATCATCAAACATATGATTGTAGTCCATGTTATCTGGTACAGTTATTTTTAATATTCTTTCTGATTCGTCTTGATTAAATATACTAGTTTTAGAAAAAATAATCATTGCGGAAATAACTAAAATTGTTATTATTATTGCGAATGCAATATGGCCCATTCCTGTTGCAAGGCCTATAGTCATTGCAAAAAATACACTTAATATTTCTTTGGATGTTCCCGGCATGCTTCTAAAGCGCACGAGGCCAAAGGCACCTAAAATTGCTACTGAAGTTCCTAAATTACCATTTACCATGATTATTACTGATTGGACTAGTACTGGTAAAATAGACAAAGTTACCAAGAAGTTTTTACTGTATCTACTTGTTTTTTTATGAGCATATGATATGAGCAAGCCTAGTATTAATGAAACTACTGAACAAATTAAAATTGATGCAAGTGATATGTTACTTGATACTGATTCTTGAAATATACTTTTTAACATAAGTCCGCCTCCAAATCTTTTGTGTATATACTACCAATTTTTGAAAAAGATGTTGGGTATATTTTTAAGTCTGATAAGCTATTAACTAGCCATAGTGGTAAAGCTTCTTTATACTTTATTTCCATTATGTAAGTGTTATCTTTAAAATAATATTCTCCTTGATCTCCTTCGTTTAGATTTAAATTATTTTTACGACTTCTTAATTTTTCATCTATAGTTATTCTCAATTCTTTATTTTCTATTCCATGAAAACTTTTTCGGTCATAAGCCAAAAAATAAGCTGGTTTTAAATTGTAAAATTGAAATAAGTAATCTATTTCTTTCATTATTTGATTTTGATGATTAAATTCTTTTGTTTTTAAATAATGATTGAATTCTTGTAAATTTATTTTTGTTCTTCTTTTTGTTACTGTTTGTTTATATTTAGTTTTGATTTCTAAAAATACATCACTTGTTATTGATGGTACGTTATAGCTTCTAAGTCTTACTTTTTGTTTAAATAATGGCTTTTCTAGTGAATTAATTATCATGTCTTTGTTTTCGTTGTCAAAATAAAGGTTGCAAATAATAGCTGAATAAAATTTGTCTTTTTCTATATGTTTTCTTATTTGTTCAAAAAGTTTTGTATATTGTGTTTTGTTTATTAAATATTTCTGTTCAATTCTATTGAAATTACTTTCATACATTTTTTTGTTTCCTTTCTTATATTTATGTTTTTTCTTAGTTTATGTTTTTTTAATTTTTGTTTTTAGTAATACTAATCACCTCTTACTACCATAGATTATATTCTTTAAATATTAAAGGAATATTAAAAAACATTAACTTTTTTTGTTAATGTTCATTTATTTTAAGTTTAACTTCAAATGTGGTGTAGCCATCTTTTGAATAGGCTTTTATGTTACCATTATGGGATGATACGATATTTTTAGCGATTGCTAGGCCTAGGCCATATCTTCCACTTTTACGGTTATGACTTTTGTCATTTCGATAGAATCTTTCAAATATTTTTTCACATTCGTCTGCTTCTAAAGGGTCGCCTTTATTGATTACTTCTAATTTTATTTCAGATTTATTATTTGTAAGGTTTACCACAATTTTACTGTTTTTTGTTCCGTGACTTATTGCATTGTCGATTAAGATAGATACTAGTTCGTCTATGCTTTCTTTGTGACAAAGAATATTTATTTTTTCTGTAATATTTGTTTCTATGGTTATGTTTTTTTCGTATGCTAAGCTTTCAAATGTTAGTGCTCTTTTTTCTACTATCATAGAAATGTTGTTTTTGCTAAAATTTTCTTTTTTTAAATATTCAGTTTTAGATAAGTCAAGTAGTCTTGTTATTAAGTTACTCATTCTATCGGATTCGCTTTTTAAGTTGTTAATCCATTTTTCATTTTTCTTGTTCACATCTAAGCAATCAATACTTGCCATCATAACTGCGAGTGGTGTTTTTAGTTCATGAGAAGCGTTAGCTACGAATTCTTTTTCTCTATTAAAGCTTTCAAGAACTGGTTTTGTAATCCATTCTGTTATTTTTTTAGAAATGATGTAGATTATTAATTCGCCGATGCTTATTAATAATAAGGAGATTACAAGGTTAGTGAGTAACATGTTTCTAGTATTAGTTATGTTTATAATTGTTAAGGAATTACTTTTTTCATAATTATAGGCGTATTTATTCCAGTATAAGCATCCGATTTTTATTTTACTTTTGTTATTACTAGAAATAATGTTTTGTACTTTAGTTATAATTTCATCACTGATATTGTTATCACTGTGGCTTATTTTATCAATAATATCGTTATTTTCATTTAAGATGAATGTATAGACCTCGTAATCCATGACTTTTCTATTGTGAAGATCGTCGTTTATTGGTTTCATTTCTTTGTCAAATGGTTCGTGTTTTTGAATAATTAAGTTTTTCATTCTTGTTAGATTGTTTAATATTCCAGTATATTCTCTTTGGTATGTTTGGAGATTAAAGAAAGCAGCAAAAATAAATGCAAATAAAGAGATTATTATAAATATTGTAAAAAATGTTTTTTTCTTTAAATTTTCCATAATCTAGTCCTCCATTTTGTAACCTAAGTTGCGGACTGCTTTGATGTTTACTTTTGACCCGATTATTTTTATTTTTTTTCTTAAAAATGATAAGTATGCTTCTAAATTATTGGATTCATAATCAGTGTCTATTCCCCAAACTTTGTCATAGATTTGTTCTTTTGATATAATTTGTTTTTTATTATTCATAAGATATTCAAGTAGTAAGAATTCTCTATAAGGAATATTTATTGATTCATTTGTGTTTTTACAAGTTAGAGTGGAAGTTCTTATGTTTAATGATAAATCACTATATTCTAGTGTGTCTTTGATTTTGCTTTTACCTTTATTCCTTAATTGGACGTTTACTCGAGCGATTAATTCTTCTATGTGAAATGGTTTTGTTACATAGTCGTCAGCTCCAGCACCAAATCCTTTTAGTTTGTCGTCTAGTTCAGATTTAGCCGTGAGCATAATGACTTTAGCGTTTATATCGTTTTCTTTTATTTCTTTTAGTATGTCTAAGCCATTTATTTTAGGTAACATTATGTCAAGTATGATTAAATCATATATATTAGAGTTAGCATTATATAATCCATCTTCGCCATTGTAACTTATATCAACTTCATATTTTTCGTGACGTAGTTTAGTTGCAATAATATCTGCAATTGTTTCTTCATCTTCAACGACTAATATTCTCATTTTATTTACCTCCTTGTCTGTGTATAAGTTGTGAATGTTTTGTAAATTTAAGTGTACATTATGAAAGTTAAAGAAAGATTAAAAATGTTAAATTATTGTTAGTTTTTTTCTTTTATTTTATAATTAAATATTTATGTTTAAGGTACTCAATGAACTTTATTAAATCTTCATATTTAATTGATATTGTTTTTGTGTTTGTATTTGGATGTACTAATAACTTTTTATTTTCTAATTCTTTGTCTATGAGTATTGTAACTAAGTTTTCATTATCGTTTATAATGCCTAGGGGACTTACACTTCCTAAATCAAGGTTTAATACGTTTTTAAGTTCTTCGATATTTGCAAATGAAAGATGGCTTTTATTAACTGATTTACTAATCTTTTTTATATCTGCTTTTTTATTATCTTCTATCATGAAAATAAAATATTTACCTTTTTTATCAGTAAGAAATAAGTTTTTACACGCTAGTCCATCTATACTTTTTTTTATAAATTGTGCTTCTTTAATAGTATAAATTGGAATGTGACTTTTTTCTTCAAATTTAATATTGAGTTTATTTAAAGTTTCATATAAGTCCATTAGAAGTTACCTCCTTTATAGTTTTTACTTATCTTCTTTGGTTTTTTTATTCATTGCTAGTGCCATACATTTTGCCTTTAGTTTCAAGTCCTAATAGTCTTCCATATTCAAATATATATGATAAACTAAATAGGAATAATATTTCTACTAAATCATAAGTTTCAAATTCTATGTTTAAATCTGAGTTTAATAATAATTCGAATATACCGCCACCTATATTATTCATTATGATTATTATTATCATTTTCCAAGCAATTTTCTTTATTAAGATTACGTTTTCTAGAGTAAATGGTGTTTCTCCTTTATTGATATTGTCAAATAGATTTTCTAAGTGTTTAAATATTATTGATGTTAAAATGATTGTTACTAAAAGAACGGAAAAACCTGTTTCGATATAACCTATTATTTTTGCTTTGCTGTTTTTTTCAAATATAGATATTACTTTGGTGTTTAAAAATTCTTTATCAGCGTCTGCTAAAACAAATGCACCAATTTTTAGAACTATTTTGTCGTTTTCTTCTGATAGATTGATATTATGATTTGGTAGATTTAATGTTAAGTTATTATCTTTTATTACTACTTTGGATGTTAAATAAGGGGTAGTTAATAAAATTAGACAAATAAAGGGAATTGCAATATAGCAGAATATTCTTCCTATTTTAGATATTATAGAAATGATTTTGCTTAGAAATTTCATTTTCTTTTGTTCTTCTTTTTTTAAGCTTACAACTTTGGTTTTAACTTCATTTCCAAGTGAATCGATATCAATTATTCTATCGTTTACTAAATCATTTATTTTGCAGTGAAAAATTTTACATAGTTCTAATAAATTATTCATTGTTGGGTAAGCATCTCCTGTTTCCCATTTACTTATGGATTGTCTAGATACTTTTACTTTTTCTGCTAAGTCTTCTTGTGATAGTTTTTTTAAAATTCTAATTTTTTTCAAATTATCTCCAAATTTCATTTAGAGTACCTCCTTTTCACAATAAATTATATATGTGAAAGTATTTTTAAACTATCAACTTTTAGTTGCGTTTGGATTTTGTATCAATTATTTAGTTTCCATATTTTATCTTTGCAAAAATAATGCTTGAGTTTAGTATTTTTCTAATATTTTATTTAGTGATTCTTCGTCTAGTTTTGTTAAATTATAATTTTTTCCATTTATTTCAATTTCAAAATAATTACCTGGATTATATAATATTTTAGCTATACTATCATTTTCGTCAAATAGTTCTAATTCATATAAGGGAGATGGTAATGTTGTTGCGCCAGTCCATACTTTTGAATTATTTATTAATATTAATAATTCATTTATTTCCTTTTCTTTTGTAATTGATTTATGATTTTTAATTTGTATAGTTTTAGTTTTAGATATAGTATCTTTTATTATATTTGGTAATTCTATTATTCCTTCTTTTTGTAAGGTAAATGTTCCAAAATTATTATCACAATTCATAACAGCTAGTAAGTTTTTTTCTTCGCCTAATTCACAAGTTATTTTATTATTATTTTCATTATCTGGTGTTAATATTATTTTATTATTTTCAGTAATTGTGAATTCTCCTTTTATTTGTTTATCATTTTCAAAAAAAGCAAATTTATTTTTTCCAGTACCATGGAAGTTAATGAATGCATCTTTAATAAATTCATATTCGCCTTCGTTATTTATTTTAGATAAAAGCCATGCGGTTTGTGTTGTTTTTAGTAATTCTATGGTATCGCCACACATACAGCCTTTACAGCATTCTTCCATATTGTTTTGTGTTTCATTTTCATTATCTTTAATTTTATTTTTACATCCTGTAATGCATAAAACTATACTTATACAGAAAATAATATTTAATATTGTTTTTTTCACTTTAAATTTTCCTTTCTATTTTTCAAATTTTATAGTTATGTCACTAGAGTCTAATTCAGGTAAGTTATCAATGTGGCCTATTTTAGTGTAATTATAGTTTGTGTCAAATGATTTATAGAAGATTACTAAGCAATTGTTACCGTATAACATTATATCTCCAGTTTGAATGTGTTTAGGGTTTGTTTCATTTGTTGGTAGTGTTTTAGAGATGTAAATATATTTTTCGTTTCCATTTAGTTCTTTCATTTCAAATTCTTGTGGTAACAGGTTTATAAGGGCTTTTGCTGTTTCATTGTTTTCAAGTTTTCCAATGTATTTTTTTCCATTTATAGTTATATTAATATTTGTAATGTTTTCCATAATTTCGTCTTCTTTCTTTTTTATATTAGTAGGACACGCGTATTTTGTTTTTTTCCATGTTGTTATTTTTTCTTCATTATTACAGTGATAGTGATTTACTAATAGTCCTAAGTCAATATAGTCAGTATTTCCTCCATCTAAATTTTTTCTTATTTTTATTATTGGGCTGTTATTTAGTATTTTTGCTTGTAATGTGTCAAGTGTTATTATGGTAAGTATTATTCCTAAAATGATTAAAGTTATTTTTAGGCCTTTTTTCATAGTTCCTCCGTTTTTTATTTTACTTGTTTCCATAGCATTTTGTTTTCTTTAAATTCATAGCTTAGTTTGTTTTCGTCATTTAAATATGATAAATATGATTTTATAGTACTTCCTACTAAGACGTATTGGTTTATATTCATTGTTAGGTTATATTCGTCAAAAATGTATTTTAAGATGTCTTCAAATGTGGCGCTGGGTTCACATTTTTTATATATTTTATTAGAGATTTCTTCTATTTTATTTTTGTTAAGTTTTATTAAATTAGAGATATCAGTAGTGGCTTCACAATGTGATGGTATGTAAAGTTTTCCTTTTAATGTTGTTAGGTAGTCTAAAGTATTAAGATATTCTTTTACATCATATATAAAGAATAGGTGGTATTTAGTTATAGTTTCTTGGCTAAATAGAGAGTCTGCTAAAAAATATATGTTATCACTTGTTTTAATTCCTATCATATCAAGGAAATGGCCTTTTAAAGAGAAATATTCTAATCCGTTTGGAAGATTATTGTTTATTAATGTTACTTTTGATTCTTTTGCTAATAGAAATTTATTTTTTATATCTTTAAATGGGTATGCACCATAGAGGAAAGAGGGTTCTAGTATTGGGTATTCTGTGAATGCTTTTTCTATGTTGTTTGCAAGTATGATACAGTTAGTTCTATCTTGTATTAGTTTGTTTCCTCCTATGTGATCTGCGTTAGAGTGGGTGGTTATTATTCCTTTAATTTTCCATCCTTGTTCGTCAATTATTTTTAATATTTTCTTTCCTGCTTCTAAGTCATTTCCTGTATCAATTAAATATATGTTTTCGTTGTCTATTTTGTATATGCCAATATTAGTTGCATTTTTTATGTAGTATGTTTTTTCGCCAACTTGTATTAGTTCCATATTAGGCTCCTTTCATTAGTTTTTTGGTGTTTCTTTTTTTAAATTATAACATGAAAAAAGCAAACTTGATATAGTTTACTTAATATTGTTTTGTTTAATTTTTAAGATAATATGAATGCTATGGTGTTACAAATGACAGCAATAAAGAAAAGTATTCCCGCGGTTAAGTCACTTTTGTCTTTTCTTATTTTGTAACGACTTAGAAAAGTTATAGAGTTATAAGCACATAATAGACTTACTATAGATATTAAAGAAGTGTTTTTAAGAAATGAAATTAGCATTAGTATGATGGAAAATAGGACCATACCAATTATTCCGTATTTCATAGATTTTAAATTTGCTAGTTCTGTTAATTTGATAATATTTTCTTCACTCTTTTTTTCTATGTCTTTGCTTTCGATGTTTTCGCCAGCTAATATATCATTTATGCTTACGTCTAATATTTTACTAAGGGGCTTTAGTAAGGACATATCCATTAGACATAGTCCTCTTTCCCATTTACTTACAGCATTTTTAGTGATTCCTAATTTTTCTGCTAGTTCTTCTTGTGTTAAGTCTTTTGCTTTTCTTTGTTTAGCGATAAATTTTCCAATTTTTTCTTGATCCATGTTTTGCTCCTTTCAAGAAGAACTATAATACTTTAGTAATAGTTTTTAAACATACCAAAGGTTTACTTTTTATTATTTAAGTTTTAGACCATCTTTAAATGCGTCTCCAACTCTTTTTGTAACTTGGTAATAACCATGAGTGTATGGGTCAAATGCTATTGCTGATACTTTTTCTATATCTATAGTGTCATTAGTCATTACTTGTTCGTCTACTGATGTGTTTACAACTTTACCTATTAGGCCTTTGTCAGTATATTCTATAAATTCACATTCTAGACATATTGGAAATTCGTTAATGATTGGTGCATCTACTTTTTCAGATTTTGTTATAGTTAGTCCACTTTTTTCAAATTTATTAGGTGTGTTGTTTCCTGATACCATTCCAAAATAATCTGCTTCTGTTACGTGGCGACTATCTGCGATGCTTATTGTGAATGCTTTTCTTTCTTTAATGTTTTTTACTGTTTTGTGTGTTTCAGTTAAGTTTAGAATTACTTCATCTCTTTCTAGCATTGTTCCCCATGCTGCGTTCATGACATTAACAGTTCCGTCTTCGTTGTAAGTTGCTATCATTAAGACTGGCATTGGGAATATTCCTTCAGTTATTTTAATATTTTTTCTCATAATATATCGTCCTCCTTTATTATTATATCATATGTAATTTTGTTTAGTTACATTCTTCGTTTTTATTACAGGTACCACTAGTTAGATATATTTTACTAAATGTGTCGTAAAAGTTATCATATAAGTCTTTGTATTGTTTTTCTGTCATTTCTGAATATTTAGTTTCTCCTTCTTCTAATGTTCTACTTATTCCTTTTGCTTCTACTATACCACTGTTTTTGACTGTTATGAAAAATGGCATGTATATTCTTTTTTCGCCAGTAGAATATGTTTTTCCATTACTATCAGTTAATTCGTAGTCTCTTAAATAATCTTTTAATTTATCTAATAATTCATAATAACTTTCAGAGCCTTTGTTTATTTGTTTTAATTCATTATTTTGTATTTCATAATTTGATTTTTCGTCGTCTAAATTTAAATAATATATTGTTTCTATGTTTAATTTTTTTGCAACATCTAGCATAGGTTCTAACATGTTTCTGCACCATGGACACCAAGAGGCACCTACATATATTATTGCTTTTTTACTTTCTAATAGTTTTATTGTTTCCTTTACTGTTACATATTTTATAGGGTTATTTTCGTCAATATTCACATTGTTGTATTTGGCTCCATCGGATTCTCTTATTGTGTCATTTAATGATTCATATTCATTTTTAAATTTTAATGCATCTTCATTTTGGTTTTTATTAATTAAAAAGTAACCTCCAATACATAATGCTAATACTAAAACAATTATTATTATGAATGTTAAATGTTTTTTATTCATATATTTTTTCTCCTTTCAGTTTTTATTTTATAGGATTAAAAGAAGAAGTTAAATAACGCAAGAGTTGCAAAAACTCAACATTTAGTTGAGTTAGTTATTCACAGTCATTTTCAAGTTTTAAAGGAATTTTATATGAAATTGTTTTTTCGTTTTCGTCTGTTCCTTGTATTTCTAGATATAGACTATCTTGTTTGTATTTTTTACATATTTTTTGGTAATTATCTACTGTAAATGAGACGTCTTTTAGAAAGTCTTCTAGTGTTGTTTTACTATTTTTGTCATAATCACATGTGTCTATTATTTTGCTAGAGTCATTATTTTTTTCATATAGGGTGCAGGTTATGTTATCGTATATTGTTTGGTCGTCTGGTCCACAGTAAGTAATGTCACTTATGTAGATTGAAGACTTTAGATCATTGTATGAGATTATTCCAGATATGTTAAAGTTATCACAGCTTGATTTTAGTGTTTTAAATTCAAAACTATTATTGTGTTTATATAGATATAAAATTATTATTATAGTAATTATTATTAAAGTGATAGATATGATATAGATGTTTTTTCTGTTTGTGTTTTTTTTACTATATTCTCCATCAAATATGTCGTCAATGCTTATGTTAAAATCTTTGCTCATTTGTTTTATTAAGGCAGTGTCAGGCATATTTTTCCCAGTTTCCCATTTGCTTACTGCTTGATAGGTTACATTGTATTTGTCTGCTAATTCTTTTTGTGTTAAGTTATTCTTTTTTCTTATTTCTTTAACAAATTTACCTATTTTTTCTTGGTCCATATTTCACTTCCTATTTTTTAAATCTTTTTATATTATATCACTTATAATATTGTAAATCAAAATCTTAATTTTTAGTTTTGATTTATATATTCGCTTAGTTCTTTGTTAATATATCTAGGGCCTCGTACTGAGTTTATTCCAAATTCTTTTATTTTATTTAGTGTTAGTTTATCATTTTTGTATTTTTCTAATAGGCTTAGTTTCATTACTTTTTGCATTTTCAAGTTTTTACTTTTATATTCATATGGTATGTTTATTTCTTCTACTTTCAGTTTGTACATTATTTTTTTATATGGAGCGCCGACATATAGGTAAACTATATCATTTATTTTTATGTTAGTACTTTGTTTCCATAGTATTTCTTGTTTTTTATCTAGTTCTTTTTCGATGTCAAAATATTTTGGATTGGCTGGTATTAACCATTCGTTATTAGATAAGTTTTTTGTAGTTATAGTATTAGAGTAACTTTCGTCAATTAGTTTCATTAAGTTACTGTCTGGCACGGTGTTATTTAGTAGGACTGTAATCCAACTTGTTTTGTTCATGTGATATGCTTTATAAAAGCCTTTTTTGTTTAGTAATTTTTGTATTTTATTCGGGTTTAATTTTAAATTTATTATTTCTACTTCTTTGTTTTTATTTGGTTCTAGTTTGTTCATGTTAATGTTCATTATTATAGCGTACCATTTTTGGCTGGTTTTGTTTTTGAAAGTTGCATAGCCAGGGAATTTTTCCCATTCAAATTGTGGCCAGTCATTATATTTTATTTTTATTTGTTCTACTATTCTATTTGTTTGTTCATATATAAATGGGATTGGTATAAAGCATTTGTTTTTTATGTCTTCTAGTAAATTTTCAAATTCGTCGGCAATAGATCTTGCGAATTTACCTGTAGCATTTTTTATTCTAAAGGATGTATATTCTTCGTTTGCTAATATGTCATAAATTTTACCTTGTACTTGGCCTTTTTCATTTATTGTTATTTTTATTTCCATTGTGTTATCTAAAATTAATTTTGTATATTTGTATTGTTTATTTTCTTTTTTGAATCCATATTCACGTATTTTTTTTATGTCAATTTTTGTTTTTTTAAATATTTCTTTTTCGATTGTCATTCTGGTCTCCTATTAGTGATTTATTTAATAGCATTTAAAAATAAATACCTTAGCGTATTTATTTCTTGGTTTGTTTAGGTTTAGTTGTTTTTGTGTTTTTTGTTTTATTTTCTTTTAAAAGATCTCTTATTTCTTCTAGTAATATTATATCGTCAGGCTTTTTAGGTGCTTCTTTAGGTGGTTCTGGTTTTTTTCTTTTGAATCTATTTATTGCTTTTATAAATACGAATATGCAAAATGCAACTATTAGGAAGTCAACTATGTTTTGTATAAATGTACCATAGTTTATTTTTGCAGTTCCTACTGTTAATGTTAAACCTGTAAAGTCATGCCCACCTATTATTATTCCAACTAGAGGCATTATTATGTCATTAACTAAACTTGTTACAATTTTTCCAAATGCTGAACCTATTATAACACCTACAGCCATGTCTAAAACATTACCTTTTGAAATGAATTCTTTAAATTCGCTTATAAATTTCTTCATTTTTCACTCCTCATACATATTATAAATAATATTTATATATTTTGTCTAGATATTAAGGCTATTTTAAATTCTTTTTAAAGTTTTCTATGTTTTTTAGTACTTCTTTGATGTTTTTTTCATTTCCTATGTTTGTTGGTGTGTAGTATTTTCTTCCTTTTAGTGATGGGGGCATACATTCCATGTTTGTTATGTGACCTTGGTAGTCATGTGCATATTTATAACCATTTCCATAGCCTATATCTGAGTCTAATTTAGTTACTGCATTTCTTAAGTGTAATGGTACTTTTTCTCCACTTGTTTTTATTGCGTCTTCTTTTGCTAAGTTATATGCTACTTCTAGCGAGTTTGATTTTGGACTTACACTAAGATATACTACTGCTTGAGCTAGATTTACGTTACATTCTGGCATACCTAAATAGTGGGATGCATTATATGCATTTAAGGCTTGAGTTAGTGCGTTTGTGTTAGCCATTCCTATGTCTTCTGATGCAAATCTTACTAATCGCCTTGCAACATATAAAGGGTTTTCTCCAGCTTCAAGCATTCTAGCTAGGTAATAAAGTGCTGCATCAGGGTCACTATTTCTCATTGATTTATGTAGTGCTGATATTAGGTTATAGTGTTCTTCTCCATCTTTATCATATATAAATGTTTTGCTTTGAAGTATTTTTTCTAAGGATTCTTTTGTTATTTTCTTTTTTCCTTTGTTATCTTTTGTTATGTTTATTACATTTTCTAGTGTGTTAAGCGCTACTCTGGCATCTCCAGAAGCATATGATGAGATTACATTTAGTGCATTATCTTCTACTGTTACATCTTTGTATTCTTTTTCTAATGCTCTTTTTAGTATTTTTTTTAAGTCTTCTTCATTTAGGCTTTTTAATACATAAACTTTGCATCTTGATAAAAGGGCTCCATTTACTTCAAATGATGGGTTTTCTGTAGTTGCGCCTATTAATATTATTGTTCCATTTTCAACATATGGTAAGAAAGCGTCTTGTTGAATTTTATTAAATCTATGTATTTCATCAACAAAGAGTATTGTTTTTTTGTCATTAGCTTTATTGAATTTTGCTACTTCTATTACTTCTTTTATTTCTTTTATTCCAGATGTTACAGCTGATAATTCATAAATAGACGAATCTGTTGTGTGTGCGATTATTTTTGCAAGTGTGGTTTTTCCTACACCGGGAGGACCCCAGAATATCATTGAAGAAAAATTTTTGTTTTCTATCATTTGTCTTATAGTTGAAGAAGCGCCTACTAAGTCTTCTTGTCCAAAAAAATCTTCTAGTGTTTTTGGTCTCATTTTTTCTGCTAATGGTGTATATTCAAATTCTTTTTCTTCACTAAAAAGAGTGTTCATATTTGTTCCTCCTTTGTTTTTAAATGTTATGTTTTTATTTTATCACACATATATTCGTGTTTTCAAGTGTTTTTATAAAAAAATTAAAGGTTACTGTTTTATTAGTAACCCTTAAATATTTATTTCTTTGGATCTATTAATATTTTTATTTTATCAGTTGTTCCACTTGTTAATTCTAGGAATGCATTTTGTGTTTCGTCAAGTGAGATTATGTCACTTACAAATGGTTTTACATCAATTATTTTGTTACTCATTAAGTCTATAACTGTTTCAAATTCTTTTTTTGTATATGCAATAGCGCCTTGGATGTTTATTTCTTTTAGTACTGCTAAGGTTGTTGGTATTGTTATTGCATCTGTTGCAACTCCTACAAGTATTACTTTTCCGCCTGGACGACAAGCCATTATTGCGGATGTTACTGCTTTACTGTTACCACAGCACTCTAGTACTACATCGAATCCACCGTTTGTTTCTTTCATTACTTTTTCCATGAAGTCAGCGCTTGTTGCATCATAAAATTCGTCTACTACTTTTAAATCTAAGGCTTTTATTCCTCTTTGTTTGTTTGTTTCAGATAGTACTACTTTGCTTGCACCTTCTTTTTTTGCGAATAAAGCACTTACTAATCCTATTATTCCACCGCCTATTACTAGGACTTTTTCTCCTACTTTTATGTCTGCTAAGTGTACTGCATGAATTCCTACGGCAGTAGGTTCTACCATTGCAACTTCTTCGTCAGTAATGTTGTCTGGAACTTTTATTATTAAGTCGCCGTCTATTAGTATTTTTTCTTCATATGCTCCGTTTTGGTCTAGTGATAAACCTAAAGCGTGATTCCAAGTTTCAGGGCAATATTGTGGATTGCCTGTTTCACATGCTTCACAGTGACCACATGGAGAGATAGGTAATGATGTTACTCTGTCTCCTATTTCTAAGTCTTGTTTGTTACCTTTATCTAATACTATTCCACAATATTCATGGCCCATTATTAAGCCAGCAGGCATACCTGTTTCCCAGTTATGAATGTCTGAACCACATATTCCAGCTTTTTTTATTTCAATTAATACTTTTTTTCCATCGCTTTTTGGTTCTTCAACTGTAGTTGTTTCTAGTAATCTTTTATCTTTTATTTTTACACATTTCATTTAACTAATCACCCTATTTATATTATACCATTATAAAAAGCCTTTATTATAGTATTTTAGGCTTTTTTTGATATTCAATTTACATTATTTTTTCTTTTTAGATATTATTTCTATTTTCTTTTTTCTTAGTACTAGTAGTGTTAGTCTTTTTTTGCATGTTGGACAAGTGGTATGTTTTATTCCTCTTTTTAAGGGAAGTGGTAGCTTTAGTGTTGTTTTACATTTTGGACATTTTTTATATATGTGCTCTTTGTCTTTTGGTTTGAATAAATTTAATATTTTATTTTTGATTTTTAAAAATTCTTGATTTTCTTTTTTTCTTTTAGTTATGTTTTTAGACATTGATCTATATAGTAATGAAAGTATTAGTACCATTTCTATTATTAGTAATATTTTTAGGGAAGAGAATAGGTTAATTATCATTAATATTATTGTTAGTCTAAATGTGAAATTATATAGTTCATCTATTCCATATCTACCACACATAAATTTATTTACTTTGTTTATAAATTTCATTTTTCTCCTTTTATTCTATTAGTATGAAGTCTTCTTTACTTCCTCCGCATACTGGACATATAAAGTCTTCTGGTAGTTCTCCATTATATATGTAACCACATATTTTACATCTATATTTTTTAGTTCCGTTACTTTTTTCTTTGCTCATTTCTTCTATTACTTTAGGTTTTATTTCTTCTTGGTATTTTTTGTACGTTAGTGCTTCTTTTTCGCTTAGTAGTTTATATTCAGTTGTGTTAGATATTATTATGTAGTGGGTAGATGCATCTATTACTTCTTTTACTTCACAAATTATATATGCTACTGCGTTTTCTTTTATTACTGGCATACCAGATATTTCTTCATAATTTATGTTTTCGTATTTGTCTATTTTTGAAGATGTGTTATAGCCAAATTGTTTTATTAGATTTACAGTTGTTTCTTCACTTAGTACTGTTATTGAAAATTTTTTTGTTTCTAATATTTGTTTTGTTGTGTAGTTGTTTTTGTTTATGCTTATTAATATTAATGGATTACTACCACTTGTTATTTGCATTGCTGTGTTTATTATGCATCCTACATTTTTTTCTTTTTTTGTTCCTACTACGTATAAGCCATAGTTTAGGGTTTTAAATACATTTTCGTCGTTCATTATTCTTTCTCACTTTCTCCATTTTGGTAATTTATTTTTATTCCATCTTGTACATTATAAATGTATACGTTAAATTCTAATGATTTACCTTTGTCTTCTACAGAAGAGGCTTCTATTTGAACTCCACTTGCTACTAGGTTGTCGTTTAAAAATTTTGGTGTGACTCTGTATAGTACATGGTTAGATGTTTCTTTTATATATTCAGCTACTTTGTTTTCAAATTCTAGCATTACATCTGCGTTCATTTTTCTAGTACAAGTTATTAAATTTTTTTCATTATCGTTTTCTCCTGTTAATTGGAAGCCTATAAGGTGGCATCTATTGTATAGATATAATCCATCGATGTTGTCATATTTTATTGTGTGCCAGCCTGATGGTTTTATGTTTCCTATTCCTTCTCTTTCTTTTGTTGGCATTAGGTCTTTTCCAATGTTTGCAAATGCTACACCACATCTATTTAGGTAATCTAAGTCGCTATAGTGTTCGAAAGAGGCGCTAGTATAGTCGCTTTCTTTAAAGTCTGGGACGTTATCGTTTATTATTACGTATGGTGCACCATTATATTCTGGTACTTCGTCTATGCTATATGATATATATGAGCCTGTTATTTTTAATAGTAGTATTTCTATTTCACTTCTATAGTTATAGCATATGAATAGTATTATGAATGAAAACACTGATACGATTAGTTTTTTTAGTTCTTTTTTTGTTTTTTTGTTCATTTTTTTCTCCTATATTTTGTAGTAAGTTAGTCCAAATTTAATTATGTTTATAAATTCTTTTAGGTTAAAGTATAAAAGTATTAGTGATAGTGTTATTATGATTATGTATTTTAAGCGAGCATTTTTTATTAGTTTGTCTATTAGCAAATATATTAGTATTATGTAAGCCCAGCTAAAGTAAAGTGTGTATAGTATTAGACCGTTTTCTAGTGTTCCCCAGCCTACTAAGCATAAAATTACGAATGAGAAGATTACCCAGCAAAACGATATTATAGCCATTTTGTTTTTTCTATTTAGTATGAAACTTATTAAGACTAGAACTAGTATTATTATTCCTATTATTGATATTGTTTCTATTTGTGGTAAACGATAAGATATTTGGCTAGGTCCTTTTATTATTATACCAGATGGGGCTAGGAAAATGGATCTTACGAAGTATAAAAATTGTTTTAGTCTATTTATAAATGGTATATTCTTTCCACCAAACCTTAGTAATGTTATTATTCCGTCTTTACTGTTTATTATTAAGTGAAGTTGACCTGATACTACTGATGTGAATATAAATGCTATAAAACATTTTAGTACGTTTTTTGTCCATGTTTTTAGTGATTTAAATTTACTTATTAATGGGAATATTATACCTGAGGTTAGCAGGGTTCCTACTGAAGATATGTAGAAATAATTTGTTTCTAGTAAGTCAAATGTGTATATATAAATTGTTAGTATTAGATAGAATAAAGCAAATATGTATTGTTCCATTACAAAGCTATATAGTATTAGTCCAAATGTTACATATGTGAATATAAAATATAGTATGGAATCTTTTTTGTTTAGGTTTAGTATTTTGGTTATCATGTATACAGTAAAAGCAAGTAGTGATATTTGTATTGTGTTTAGAAATACTGCATAGGCATTTGGAATAAATGAGAATATTGTTTTTAGGACGTATGCTACTAAGGCAAATGGAAGTGCAAATATTGCAAAGAATGGTTGTCTTATATCATTTTCTTCCATATTTATGTTTAGATATGCATCATGGTTATATATGGCCGCGCTGTCAGTAGAATATATTACGTCATATAGTATAGGTGTTTTTTCATTATGTGCATTATAAAAAATTGTGGTTTTGTTATATAGTATTAGTGAAGCGATAAAGCCTATTATGGTTATTACTAGCAGTAGTATTTTATCTCTTTTACTCATTTTTGTTAATATTTCTTTTATTATTGGTGTTAGTTTTTCTATTAGTATGTATGTTATTTCAACTAGTGCGGGTAATATTAGTAGTACTAATAAATAAGTTGTTATGGTGTAATGTAAGTTTAATTTTAGATGTACACTAATGATGCTATTAAAGTAAGCTGGCATTTTTATAGTGTATTTAAATATTATTTTTACTGCTAATAGAGAAAATACTAAAGACGAGAGTGAGTTTTTGATATTTATTTTTTTAAATATGTTTTTAAATAGTTTAAAGTTTATTATTACTCCAAATATAAATGCAATAATCATGCCTATAAGTATTTCTTTTTTTGTTCCTCTTTCAGATAGTATGAATGTTAAACATGGGTAAGAAAAAGTGCATATTATTTTTAATAAAATGTCTATTATTTTTGTTATTTTAGTTTTCATTTTGTGTTTTTCCTTTTCTTTTATTGTTCATTTTTAGAAATATTTTTTTCGTATTTATGTCCTTCTATAAAACTTTCTTGGTAAAGAGTAGTGTCTTCTATTCTTATGTTCTTTTTTAGTGCTTCTGTTATTATTTCAATTTTTAGTTTATAGTTTTTATTACTGTACCAGTCTAGTGGAAATAGTTTGTCTGTTTCTTCTTTTTTGTGTTCTTTTTTGTATTTTATTTCTGCTAGTATATATAGGTTTAAGTCTAATTCGTCCATTATGTTTTCCTCCTTATAATGTTTCATTTCTTTCTGTTTCATATGAATGTATGTTAAGCATTTCTACAGTATAAAATTCTTCTAGCATGTTTACTAGTTCGTCTCCTACGTAATACCTTAACAAGTCTATCATTTCTTTACTTTTTTTTGATTTTATTATTGTTTCATAGTTTGCTATCATTTCTTGAAATCCTGATAATGCATCTCTTGTGTAGTATCTTATTCCATGTCCATAGAAAGGATTAATTGTTTCGTTTTGTTCAGTTGATAGTAACCCACTTCTAAATTTTCCGTAGGTTATTGCATCTAAAATATCACTTATTGCTGTAAAAGCATCATATTCGTATCTCATTATTACATCGACCATTTCAGCTTGCTCAACTTCTCTTTTTTGTTTTATAAATTCTTCTAGTGTGAATGTGCTAGAGAATATTAGGTCTAGTGTTTCTTCACTGTAGCCTTTTTCTATGTATTTTCTTTTTTGTTCTTCCTTTGTGCTTTGTAGTAGTGAGTTTATTTCTTCTGTGTTAGTTTGTGCTGCTTCTAAAGATATATATCTTGTTATTATTTCTCTTGCATTCTTTTTGGCTTCTTCTTTTATTCTTTCTGCATTTTTAGCATATTCTTCTAATTTTTTCATCCAATCTTCAGAAGATGCAATTCTTGATATTATACTTTCGTATTGTTCTGGAAGTTTATAGTCGGTTAAGAAGAAGTGTAAAGCATGTCCTGTTTCATGATTTAGTGTACTTATAGTTGTGTCTGATACTACTACGCTTTTCATTCTTGGGTTAAAATAACCTCCGTCTTTTTCTTTTTTGTATGTAAAGTCATTATTTTTTTTCTTTATTTCTATTAGTAGTTTTAGTTCTTCAATGAATATTGGGTTTACACTAGTAGTATATCTATAGGAAGTAACGAGTGCTTCTATTAGGTCTTTGTCACTTTGGCCATCATTTAGAAATAGTTCTCTTAGTTCTTGTAGTAAGGGTTCAACAGTAGGTGTAGTTATTATTCCATCACAGTATTTTTCATTTGCTATTGTTCTTGACATTTCGTCACAGTTAAAGCTTTTGTAGCTTATGTTTATTGGCGTATCAGTTATTCCTAAAAGTTTTAGTTCTGTAAATACGTTAGGATTTGATTTAAGAGTTGTGCTTAGTATTTTGTTTAGGGTAGTTTCTTTATCTGTTTGAATTAGATAATATAAAAGATTTTTTCTATCTTTGTCTACTTTAAGTAAATCTTTTTCTTCAAGAGTGTCAAGGCTTTCTTGTAAATCACTTTTTGCCATTTGTATGTATAGCCTAGCTTTTAATTCATTGTCTTCTATTTTACATGATATTTTTTCTAGATGTACGTCCATTTTCTTTTTAGTGGCTTCTATTAAGTAACTTAAATAATTTGTTTCTTTATTTGGGTAGTTCATTAGTAGTTCTAATTTAGCTAAAGACACTAAATCAAATCTATTATATTTCACTAGTATTTCTAGTGTTTTTTGTGAAGTTATACCACCTTTAAATTTTGGTGTAAGGTTTGATTCTAAGAGAGACTCTAATACGGTTTTACCGTTACGAACTTTTAGTAGTATTTCTTCGTCAGCGTTTAGTAGTAATTTTTTGTGTCCTTTATCAAAATATTCTAATAGTTTATTTATTTGTGTTATTTGGTCTAGGTTAACTGCTTCTAAGAATTGGTCGTTGTTTAGGTATTTTTCTAGTTCATTAGGATGCATAAATAGTTCACTTATTATTTTTGCATTTAAGACGTCATAGCGGTTGTATTTAATACAGTAATCCATTATTCTTAAATCTCTTTTTACAGTTTGATTTATACAAATATTAAATTTTTTGTTTTGCATTAGTAGGTCTATTAATTTTTGGTTATTTCCTACATCTTTGTATAAAAATTCTTCGTTTGTTCCACTAAATATGTTTTGGTTATATTTTACTAATGTTAATATTCCATCAAAATATTTACATATGTCATATTGATATGATGGGGTTATGTTATTTTTTATTAAATACTCTAATACTGTTATGTTGCCATCAATTTTTGATAGTAATTCTTCTGTGGTTAAGTCTTCTATTTTTATTTGATTGTTTTTTATTTGATTTATTATTGATACTTTTGGAACTAAATATTTTTCTAAGTTATTTATATCTATTTCTTTTAAGGATGTTACTGGGATGCCATTTATTTGCGCTAGATATTCTTTTAGTTTTTGTTCTATTTCTTTATTATAAAAATATTTTATTGTTATGTCTTTGTCGATTTCATACATACGTATAAATAAAGGTTTTTCTGGTTTTGAATTTGAAAATATTGAGGTTGAAAATAAATTATAAGATGCAGTTTTTTCAAATTCTATATTGTTTTTTAGTAGTAATATGTTAGCGGTTGCAACTGCATTGTTGTTTTGATATAAAGTTAAATTTTCAAAATTAATATTTTCTCCATTTTTGTATTTTTCTATTAATAAGTTTAAGTAGTTATTATTTTGATTTGGAGAATTTAGTAATAATTCTATGTTCATATTTAATAATTTGTCATATTGTTTTGTTTTATAAAGTATTTCTGCTATTTTTTCACTGTTTTTTGTTTCATAGTTTAGTCTAAAATTAGGGTATGCTTGTTCTATTGTTTCTAGTAATGTTTTACCATTTTGTGTGATGTATGTTAAACAATATTCGTTTGCATTTTCCATTAAGTCTAATCTTCCTATTTCACTTAAGCAATTATATAATAGTTGTGGGTCATTAACTTTTGGTATGATTTGTGATATGTTTTCGCTTGTTTTTAGTAGTTTTTCTATTAGATATTCGCCATTTTCTTTTTCAAATAGTTTATAAATTGCATAAGTTGGTAGTGCTTGTGCACATTTAAATGGGTCTATTTTATATAATTTTTCTATTAAAGTAATACCATTTTCTTTTTGTAATAGTAAGTCAGAATCGTAATATTCATTTAAGATATAGTTATGGTTAATTGTGTAAAGAAGTAAGTTATAGTTTCTTGATATATGTTTTAGTATTTTAGTGCTATATATTGTCAATTTTTCTTGTATTATATATTCAAAATATGTTTGTCCATTTTGATCTTTTAAATATAGGTCTTCTATTTCTATTTCATTTTCAAATATGCTAAGTGTATTTTCTTTTAATTCTTCTATTCTTTTATAATCATTCATATCATTACCTCACTATATTTATTATAGCATATCAAGGTCTTTTTGTAACTTTTTCATTTAATTTAAGGTCATTATAGTACTTTTTATAGTAGATATAATCTGATTCTTTGTAACAAACAAGTATGATTTTGTCAAAGTTATCTGCATTTTTTAGTGATTCTTCTATAGAAATTTTAGCACTGACGCTTATTGGTACACAGTATATTCCGGCTCCTAGACAAGGGAATGCAATTCTTTTTAAGTTATTTTCTTTTGCAAGTTTGAATGAATTTATGTAACATTTTCTTAGTAGTTCTTCTTTGTTTTTTTCATTTAAATCGTACCATTTTGGGGCTACTGTATGGATTATGTATTTTGCTTTTAAGTTGTAGCCTTTAGTTATTTTTGCTTCGCCAGTTGCACATCCGTTTAGTTTTTTACATGCTTCACTTAGTTCTTTACCAGCTTTTTGGTGTATAATACCATCTACGCCTCCACCGCCCATTAACATATTATTTGCTGCGTTTACTATCGCATCAACTTCAAGATTAGTTATATCTTCTTTTATTATTTCAATTTTATTATTCATGTTTACTTTAACCTCCTTTAACTTTAATACTTCTAATACAATTTCATTGTAGCATACAAATATTCGTTATGCAAGTATTTTTTTTTAAAATTTTAAAAGGAATGAAAGCTTAATTTTTTCATTCCATAAATATGCTTTTGAATGTGTTTTCTATAAAGATGCCATCATTCATTTTGTTTTCTAGGTATTTATTAAAGTTGTTTTTATTAATTTCATTTTTTACTATATAACTATAGTTAGGGTATAACTCTTCTGTTTGTTTTCTACTTACTGAGTATGTTTGACCACTAAAGTTAAATGTGATTTGTTCTACGTTACCAATTAAGGCAAATATTGATACAGTATTATATAGAAGTGATTTTTCTAAATATTGATTTTCATTTATATACCAGTCTGTTATATTATAGTTAATTACTAATTCTAAGTTTTCGCTGTTAATCATAAAAATGTAGCTATATTCTGATAGTGGCAAATCGTCTATTAAATGACTTATGTTACTGTTATTACCAATATATTTATTTTTGTATTTTATTATGTTTTCTATACCTGACTTTTCTCTATTAAATGGGGTTAGTGGTATATTATCTATGTTGTACTCTTTTTTAGTATCAATTATGTAATACTCATTTTTTGTATTTCTGTTTATTCTATATACGTTACATAGTGGCGACTCATAAAGTATTATGTTGTCTGTAGTTTTTATTAGGTAAGAAAATCTTGGGGCTACTTTATTTAATACAACATTTGAATAATCAAGTAGTATCATTAGTGTTAGTCCTATTACAAAATAGCTTATTCCTAGAAGTATTTTTTTTAAAATAGTATTTCTTTTTATATTAATAAAACCTAAAGCTGATAATAATAATCCCATTACTGAAAATATAGAACCCCAGCTACTTTCGGTAGGAAAAACTGAAAAAGCATTAAAGATTAAAAATATACCTAAAAGCATGATAAATTTGGCTATTTTTCGATTTTTCTCATTGACTATTTTATTTGAATAGTTAAAAGTATCTATTATATTTTGTTCTAATTTTTCTTGATATTCTTTTTCTTTAACTTTTTCTCCACTTAATAAATCGTTAACAGTTATTTTTAATATTTTACATAAGTCTAACATTATGGATGCATCAGGTAATCCTTTTCCACATTCCCATTTAGATACTGCTTTGTAAGTTATTCCTAGTTTTTCTGCAAGTTCTTCTTGTGTTAATTTTTGTTCTTTTCTACATGACGATATAAATTTACCTATTTTTTCTTGGTTCATATTTATTGCTCCTTTCGAGAACAACTATATACTTTTAACACAATTTTTTACACCTACAGTTGGTAGAGTTTGATTATGAGACTTTCTTTCCTGTTATATGTTTCATTCCTTCTCTTAAGTTCACAAATATACCTACTAATGTAATAATGCCTACAGTAAGTAATGCTAGAAGGGCAGCTTTGTAATATATCGAAATATAAGAAAGAATTGCTATAAGAAAGAAACAAACATATATTGTCACAAAATAAGCTTTGTAAGTATTTTTGTAAGTAACGAGTTGCTCAGATTCATCCGCATTATCAATCAATTTTTTTGCAGATTTTAAATCAAATACTGATATATTCGGAATGATATTTGCTTTGATGAAAATTTTATTAGTTTTCGCTATAATTATAATGTATGTAAAGATTGTAATTATTGAAAATAGTAGACTTAACAATAAAAGTATATTTGTTTTTATATCAGTATTATTTAAATTTGCTTTTTTGATTACATTTGTAATTGCAGCTATAAGGAAGAAAGAAATTATTAAAACACTTGAAAAAATAAGAATTAGATAGCCAAATGCTATTTCGACTTTTTCAAAAGTAGCATCGTCTTCTCCATTCCATTTTGAAAGAAGATGTTTTTCTTTAAAGTAAAGTGGAATACAGACTGTAATAACTATTAAAAAACCTAAAATTAATAACCATGGTGCAACATTTTTACTAAATATTGTGATAATAGTATTTACTTTTGCTTTTGTTAAATAATTGTGTAACATATTACTTGTAAAAATAAGGATGCATCCTAAAATCATTCCAATAGACATATAAGTTAACAGGAATTTTAATGAAGAAACAGGTTTATTTTCAACTACTTTCTTTACCTTTTTTTCTTCTTTTTGTGAATAGAAGATGTCTTCAACTTTTGCATTACAAACTTCTGCAATTTTTAGGGCGAGTGTTATTGTGGGTGTGTAGTCTTCTTGTTCTATTAAACATATTGTTCTTCCTGATACACCGCACAAGCGGCCCATTTCTTGCTGTGTCACATTTAGTTTTGTTCTGTATTTTTTTAATCGGTTTTTTAGCATTATAACGTACCTCCTTAGGATTATACACTAAGAGTGATAATCAATAACTTTTGTTATGATTTTACCCGTTACTTGTTATGTTGTCAATTGTTTTTAAAATTATTTTTTTGCTTATATTTTTTCTATTTTTGTTATAATTTATTTCTTTCGTCATTTATGCTTTTAATAATTACCTCATACCTAATCAAAATATTATCTGACAACATCGATTCCATTCCTATTTGTCTATTAGGTATTAATTCGTTTTTTATCTCATCTAATAAATTATGTATTCTTAATGAATTATCATGAGTAACAATATCTAAGTTTTTATTTTTATAATAATACTTAATCCATTTTAATAATTCATTTAATACTATTTCGTAATCTTCTTTTACTTCTTTTAATGAGTCCAAATCAATAGCAATTCTTAAATTACCAATAATATTAGCGAAATCACTTATCAATTTTTGATTAATCATATATTTACCTCTTTTTCATTTTTTAAAATTCTTTTTTACTAAATATTTTTTCTGATATTTTATATGATATATAGACCATAATAATCATTATTAGAGTTAAAATTATTATTAAATAGTTTTCTAGGAAAGAGAGTGACTTTGCAATAAATTCTATGTTTATGTAAGAAGATAGTAAAGTAATTAGGAATATAAAACCAAATACGATTAAAAATATTGCAATTCTAGCTTTTTCTACACCAAGTTTATAAATTATTGGGTATGTGAAACTTAGTACTAGTAGTGTTCCAAATAGTGAGCCAAACATTGATACTAATGTTTCTTCAAAGTTAATTGTTTTTGTGTTTACGTATGATATTATAAATGATAGTAGTAAAGTTATAATAGTTACTATGATAGTCATTAGTATTGTTGCTATGTATTTTCCTTTTACATTGTTTTTTCTTCCGTCAGGAAAAGATATACTATATGCATCCCAGTTATTATAAGCGTCATAGCTAAATGTTGATATCATTACCATTACACTCATAAATGGTAGTATGAAAGATACATCAATTTCGCCCATTAGGCCCATTATGGCATAAACTATAATTAATATTCCTAGTAATTTAAAGTTACTTTTAATCATTAATAAATCTTTTTTTATAAAACCAATCATTATTCTTCCCCCTTTATCATTAAAATCATGAGATCATCTAAGGTTATTTTGTCTATTATTTTGATATCATATTTTGTTTTAAATTCTTTTTTGTTTTGGATTAGTACTTCATATTCGTATTTTGTTTTTTTATATTTTACGTAATCTTGTTTGTTTATTTTGCTAAATTCTTTTTCAGTGCATTTTACTATACCATATTCGTCTAATATTTCGTCTTTTGTTTTAGATAGTATTATTTTTCCATCGTTTATAAATGTTATGTAGTCCGCGATGTGTTCTAGGTCAGTTGTGATGTGGCTTGATAATAGAATTGAACAGTCTTCGTTTTCTATAAAGTTTTGAAATATTTCAATTACTTCTGCACGTGCGATTGGGTCTAGACCGCTAGTGGGTTCGTCTAGTATTAGAAGTTTTGGATGGTGTGATAAGGCTGTTATTATTTCTAGTTTTTTTCTCATTCCTTTTGAGAATGTTTTTATTTGTTTGTTAGTTAGTAGTGAGAATTGTTTTAAGTAATTATAATAAAGTGATGTGTCCCAGCTTTTGTATATGCCTTTCATTATTTTGTTTATATCGTTTGGTGTTAGTATTTCTGGAAAGAATATGTCGTCTAGTACTACACCTATTTCTTCTTTTATATTTTTATCGTTTTTTATGTTTTGATTAAATATTTTTATTTCTCCTGAGTTAGATTTTATGATGTTTAGTATTAGTTTTAGTGTTGTTGTTTTTCCTGCTCCATTTTCGCCAATGAAACCCATAATCATACCTTTAGGAAGATTAAAGGTTACGTTTTTTAGTTCAAAGTTATCATATTTTTTGCATAAGTTTTTTATTTCTAAGACATTTTCCATTTTATTTTTCCTCCCATAATATATTTATCATTTCATTTATTGTTTTTTTGTCTATGTTATTTATTTTTGCTATACCTATTATGTTATCAAGTAAAGTTTCTATTTTGTTTAGTTGTTCTTCATGTGCTAGGGATTTGTTTATTTTTGCAACATAGAAGCCTTTTGATGGAACATTTTTTAGGTAGCCATCTTTTACTAGTTCTTCGTAAGCGTTTTTTGTGGTTATTACGCTACATCGTAGGTCTTTTGCTAAGGTTCTTATTGATGGCATTAATTCGTTTTCTTTTAGTTCGTTTGAAACTATTTTTACTTTTATTTGTTCTTTTATTTGTTCATATATAGGAACACCACTAGAGTTACTTATTATTATTTCCATTTTCCACCTCTTTGTATATATTAATTATATACAGTTTATATACAGTTGTCAATGTTTTATTGTATTAAAAAAAGCAAATCACTTTTTTAGCGTTTGCTTCTAGTTTTTGTCTATAAAATCTTCAATTAGTTTTACCATGTTTTCTGTATTGCTTTTGTATTTTTTTGGTTTAAATATTTCTGCTTCTTTTAGTGCATTAGCCATTTTTGACGAATCTTTTAGTGGGATTATATAGCCCATGTTACTCAGTTCTTTTACTATTTGTAGTTGATGGTCGTTTATGTGTTCTTTGTATTTTTTTAGTCTAGGACACGCGATTACAACTTTACCTGCATTTAGGCTATCGATTATGGTTCCTACACCTGCATGTGTTATTACTAATCTTGATTTTTTTATTAATTTTGTATATTCTTCTTTTGTAAAGTAATCTTTTGTTGTCATTAGGTCTGATTTAAATTTAGATACCCCCACTTGGGCGATTACTTCTTCATTTATGTTACCTTTTTTTATTTGTTTTTCTACTTCTATAAGTAATCTATCAAATGCTACGTCTTGTGTTCCAACTGTTACAAATATCAATATATCCACCCCCCGTATGTTGCTTTGTCATATAGTTTTAGCATACTTTTCCATTGTACTATGAATAAGTCTGCGAATTTGTATATTATTCTACCTGTCATGGTTTTTGTTTCGCTGTTTGCAAATGACTCTATGTATATTACTTTTTTTCTAAATATTTTTGCTATTAAGCACATAGGCCCTGCTGTGTGGGCACCTGTTGTTATTATGAAGTCTGGTTTAAATAATAAGAAGTAATATAGGCTTTTAAAAGAGTTTATTATTAATTTGAATGGGTATGTCAGCATATGTTTTTTTGTTCCATAGATTAGGTATTTTGTGTATTTTTTTCCATATGTTTCTTTTAGGTCTTTGTTTGTTTTTGTGTTTTCTGTTACTAGCATAAATGGGTATTTTTTAAACATGCTTTTTAGCATTAACATTTCGTTTAAGTGTCCACCTGTGCTAGATATAAATAGTAGTTTTTTGTTTGATCTGTTTTCATTTTCTTTTAGTAATTTTAGCCATTCTTTTTTTATGTTAGTGCTTAGGAATTCTTCTCTTTTTTCTAGGGATTTTTTACTTAGTTTTGTTAGTTCTTTTTTATTGTTTAGTAGTTCTATTATAGCACTACTGAATAATGAATTGTCTCTGTTTTCAATTAGTACACCAACATCTTTTACTAAGTTCCTAGCGCCACTTGACGAGTCAAAGGCTATTATTGGTAGGGATGCATTCATTGCTTCTACTAAGACTAAGCCAAAGGATTCAGTGTAACTTGTCATTAGGTATATGGTACTATTTAGCATTTCTTCTTCTATTTCATAACTATTTAAAAATCCTGTTAGTGTTATATTTTTTTCTAGTTTTAAGTCTTTTATTTTTTTGATTATTTTGTTTTTTTCAGGTCCATCTCCGATTAGTGTTAGAGTTATTTCTGGGTCTATTTTTGTTACTTCTTTTATTATATCTATTAAATCAGTGAATCCTTTTTCTTTTGAAAATCTACCTACTGCGATTAATTTTTTATTATTTAATTTATTCTTTTTTGGTGTTACGTCTTCTATAAAGTTATTTATGCATGTTACTTTTTCTCCAATTTCACTTTTGTATATTTCTTCCATTTCTTTAGTTGGTACTACTAGTTTGTCAAAATTAGTTATTGATTTTAGTACTTTCTTTTTGTATTTTTTTGTTGGGAAGTTATGTTCAGTACATATTTTTACTATGTTGCTTTTTTTAAGTATTTTGTTTGCTAGTTTTGTTTCGTATGTTCTTGTTGTTATTAGGTAATCTGTACTTAGAGTTTTTAAAGCTTTTTTTGTTCTTAGTTTTTTTAGTGTTAGTATTTTTATGCTTTTCATTAGTTCTTTTATTAGAGATATAAATTTCTTTCTTTTTATGCATTTTCTTATTTCGTCTTTGTTTGGACCACCATTAATTAAGTATTTTATGTTTATTTTATTACTTATAGGAAATGATGGATTTTCTTCTAGTTTGTAGGTTATTATAAATTCTATTTCGTAGTCTTCTTCTAGCATTTTTGATAAACCTGAAATGTATTTTTCTATTCCACCTATTCCTAAATGTAATGAGAATATTGTTATTTTTTTCATAGGCACCTCACTTGTTAATAAGTATTATAGCATATTTATGTAAATAAGTCTTTTAATTTTTATTTTGTAATAGATTTTATAATGCTTATTTGATAGAATATAGGCGTGATGTTTATGAAAAAAGTTTTTTATTTAGCTTTGTTTTGTTTATTAGTTAGCGGATGTGGAAAAGATAAACCTGAGTATGTTAATGTTTCAGAACAAGATTATATTTCTTTAGAGCAAAGTACTATACCTGTTTTTAGTAAGGTTATGCTTAGTGATATTATTAAGGTAGAAGATGGTGTTACTTTGGTTACAGAAGATTTTCTTATCGATACTAATAAGGTAGGAAAGCAAGATATTGAAATTAAGTATGAAGTTGATGATAAAAAGTATTTATATAAAGATAAGATAGAAATTAAAGATACAGAGCCTCCATTTGTTTTTAGTGATACTTATAGATATGTAAGTTTAGGTTATACAGGTAATTTATGTGATTTAATTTTATATGGCGATAATTATTCTGGCGAAGTTAGATGTGATATTGAGGGAACTTATGACTTAAATACACCAGGAGAGTATACTCTTAATTATAAGTTAAGTGATGAAAATGAGAATGTTACTAATGAAAGTGCTACTATTAATGTGATAGACCCGAATGCTTCTAGTGGGGATGAGGATGATTCTTATTATACAAGTGAACCTACATATTTTACTGATGTGTATAATAAATTTAAAAATGATAATACTGAAATTGGTGTTGATATTTCAGAGTGGCAAGAAAATGTGGACTTTAATAAGGTTAAGAATGCTGGAGCGTCTTTTGTTATTTTGAGAATTGCTTTACAGGGTACTGAGTCAAGAAATTTATATGAGGATGCAACTTTTAAAGAGTATATTAAGCTTGCTAAGGAAGCTGGGCTAAAGGTTGGTGTGTATTTTTATACTGTTGCTACTTCTAAAAAGGAAGCTAAGAGTCAAGCAGAGTATGTTTTGGATTTACTTGATGGAGAAAAGTTAGATTTACCTATTGTGTTTGACTGGGAAAATTGGGTAGATTGGAATTCATATAAGATTAGTTTTCATGAATTAGACCAAATTGCTAATACTTTTATTAAGAGAGTTGAAAAAGATGGGTATGTTGGTATGCTTTATGGAAGTAAATATTATTTAGAAAATATTTGGGAAAATAGCGAAGAAGCTCCAGTTTGGCTTGCGCATTATACTGATCAAACTAGTTATAAAGGCGAGTATGATATTTGGCAATTATGTAATGATGGTGTTATTGATGGAATTAATGGGTATGCTGACTTCAATGTTTTATATAAAAAGTAACTTTTGTTGCTTTTTTATTTTTATGTTGAACTTTTAGTTATGTTGAACTTTATAAAAGAAGCCTCAAAAATAAAGACTTCTTAATAAAAAA
>CANQQR010000006.1 GCA_947626035.1 uncultured Bacilli bacterium
ATTATAACATAAATATTTGATATTTTTCATTAATTATAATATAATAATAATATTTCCAAAAAAAAGGAGGAATTATAAATGGAAAATATTAAAATTTTTAAACCTAGTAAAAGCAGTGAAACACAAACTAGTGACACTACAAAATTTAGTCTATACCCAATACTTCCTAACAGTAAAAAACTAGAAGAATTTAGACGTGAATATATAAGAACATTAAACGGTAATGTAATATATAGAATATTATGCACAAACCCTAGATGGTTTTATGAAAGAGGACTATACGACGTTGAAACAATACTTAGAAAGCGTTTCTACGAATTTGCATTCATACCATACACAGAAGAAAGTAGAGACTTCTTACAAAACTACATCCAATACGGCGCAACTGACATTAAAGAATTAAAAGCTCTAAGAGTTTACGGAGAAAACAACTACATATATACTAATCGTGACTTAGACAAAAGAGGAAGAGTATATTCAGTCGCACCTATTATAAAAATAAATGAAGACTTATACAACCTAGACATGATAAGACTAAGAGAATTTTCACTTATAACAACAGACGACTTAAGTGCATATAGTAGTTTCTTCACTGTAGGAACAGACCCTTACTATGAAATAGAAGAATCTAGAATAGAAGACTTATATAGAACAGGTAAAATAACACCAAGTCAATACGAACAAAAAATAGCATCATACAAAAGAGAAATGAAATTAGTAAAAACTCTAAGAGGCTAAAAGGTAATAATAAAGTTACCTTTTTTATTTATTTACAAAAAAAAGAAGTGAAATCACTTCATATAAACACCATTCAAACTAAAACTCTTTGCTTCAACTATTCTCACATCAACTATCTTACCAATAATATCTTCATCACTTTCTATATTAACAAGCTTATTATTTTCAGTATAACCCATATACTTACTCTCATCCTTTTCACTCTTACCAAGAACTAAACACTTAACTATTTTCTTAACTTCCCTTTGATTAGACAAATTACTATATTTATTAACTAAATTATTAAGTTCTTGTAACCTTTCATTCTTCTCTTCCATACTAACATCATCCAAAAATAATGAAGCAGGTGTACCCTCTCGAGGACTAAAAATAAATGTATAAGCTCCATCAAATTTACAAGTATTAACAATATCTAAAGTCTCTAAAAAATCCTCTCTACTCTCTCCAGGAAATCCAACAATAATATCAGTAGTAATACTAACACCCTTAACTCTTTCTCTAATCTTATTATAAAGAGTCAAATACTCTTCCCTAGTATATCTTCTACCCATCATCTTTAAAATTCTATTACTTCCAGACTGAATTGGTAAATGTACATAAGGCATAACATTATCTAACTCACTTATAGCATCTATCATTTGATCTGTAAAGTCCCATGGATGGCTAGTAACAAAACGTATTCTAGGTATACCAGTCTTACTAACATCTCTAAGTAAATCTGCTAAAGTATATGAAGAATATAAGTCTTTTCCATAAGCATTAACATTTTGTCCTAAAAGAGTAACTTCCTTATACCCCTTACTAACAAGCTCTTCTACTTCCTTAATAATATCTTCCTTTTTCCTACTTCTTTGCTTTCCCCTTGTATAAGGCACTATACAATAAGTACAAAACTTATCACACCCTAAAATAATATCAACCCAAGCAGTATACTTACTATCTCTAACCTCAGGAACACCCTCACAAATATTACCAGAAGAACTTAAAACATCTATATTTTGCTTTCCAGTCCTAATCCTATCATTAATAACACTAATCATATTATCTAAATTAAAAGTACCAAAAACAAAATCAACATACTTATACTTGCTCATAATCTCTTCTATAACACTTTCTTCCTGAGCCATACAACCACATATACCAATAAGCAAATCTTTCTTATCTTCCTTTAACTTCTTTAAAATACCCATAAATCCAAAAACCTTATCATGAGCATTTTCCCTAATCGCACAAGTATTTAAAATAACAAGTGAAGCATCCTCTAACACATCAGTCTCCACCATACCTTGATTACTTAAAATACCCTTAATTCTTTCTCCATCATGTTCATTCATTTGGCAGCCATAAGTTCTAACAAAAAACTTTTTTCCTATTAATGTTGTATCTAATTTAACATCATTATAATCCACATTCTTAACATCTATATTTTCACGTTTCTTTGCTTCTAACATATTAGGTAAATTCATAAAAAAACCTCCTGCACTAAATTATACCACCTAACAAATAAAAAGACTAGTTTTAAAAACTTAAAAACCTAAACTTTCCTAATATCTATAATAGAATCAATAGGAATACTTTCATTACTCAAAGTAAGAAGTGAATTATTATTTTTATGTATCAACGTAACTTCCTTATCTCCATCCTTAGTAGTAATAATAACATTAGCTTTATAAACAAAATTCCTACTACTAAAAATATCATTTATCTTCTTCCTTATTATAATAGGCTTTATATTATCACTAACCTCTTCCTCTGAAACTTTAGAATAATACACTTCCTTATTATTATCATTAAGACTAGATTTATTATTATGAAAAACATTTGGTAACTTACTATTCATACTTTATTTCCCCCACTTAAATATATTCAAAAATAAAATTAAAATACCTATTATTACCATTTGAATAACAAACTAAAGTGTGCTATACTTAAATTACAAACAAAGGAGCGTGCTTTATATGGAAGAAAGAAATATACTATGTATAGACTTAAAAAGTTTTTTTGCATCCGTAGAATGTGTTGACCTAGGCCTAGACCCATTCACTACCCCACTAATAGTAGCAGACGAAGAAAGAGGTGGAGGCGCAATAACTTTAGCAGTAACACCAGCATTAAAAGCAAAAGGCGTTCCCTCTCGTGGAAGAGTCTATGAAATACCAAAAAACATAAAATACATAATAAGAAAACCAAGAATGAGTTTATACGTAAAAAAAAGTAAAGAAATAATAAACATATTTTTAGATTTCGTATCAATAGAAGACTTACACGTATACTCAATAGACGAATCATTCCTAGACATAACCGACTACTTAAAACTATACAAAATGACTGATATAGAACTTGCTAAAAAAATAATGAAAAGAATATATGATCAAACAGGCCTAACTTCAACATGTGGAATTGGTCCAAACCTTTTACTAGCTAAAGTTGCACTAGATACAGAAGCAAAAACAAATAAAGACTATATTGCTAAATGGACTTACAAAGACATACAAACAAAACTATGGAACATAACACCTCTTACAGACATGTGGGGAATTGGGCCTAAAACTATGAAAAAACTAAATGACCTAGGCATCAAAAAAGTTGGAGACATAAACAAATACCCTATCTCATTTTACAAAAAAAGATTTGGCATACTAGGAGAAGAACTATGGATGCACGCGAATGGAATAGACACAAGCAACATAAAAAATGACAAATTTAAAAAAAAAACAAATCATACTCACTAAGTCAAATACTATATAAAGACTACACAAAAGAAAATATCACACTAATAATAAAAGAAATGTGTAATCGTCTAGCCAAAAGACTAAGAGACAATAAAAAAGTATGTAACATAGTAAGCTTTGGAATAGGCTACTCTAAAAACACAGGTGGAGGCTTCCATCACTCAAGGAAATTATCAGAAAGCACAGCATCAGAAAATATAATATATGAATCATGCATGTGTATATTTAATAACTTTATAGAAGACTTACCAATAAGAAAAGTCTCTATCGCCCTAGGAGGATTAGAAAACAATAATTACGTACAACTAAACCTATTTGAAGAAAATGAAACCATAGTAAAAGAAGACAAAATGAATACAGTAATAGATTCAATAACTAAAAAATTTGGCGACAATTCATTACTAAAAGCATCAAGTTTAATTGAATATAGCACAATAAAAAAGAGAAATAATACTCTAGGTGGGCATAATAAATACTAGGTGATACTTATGAGAGGTATGATAAAATGGAGACCATTTAATAGTCTATTAAATAACAAAGACATAAAAGAAATTGAAAAAAATCGTCTAAAAATCACAAAACCAATAATAATGGAAGATAGAATAATTGAAATAAACGAAATACTAACAAATGCACTTAACAATAACCTAAACATAAAAATAAAACACTATTCTATAAATTCATTAAAAATAACAACTGGAAAAATAGAAAAAATAAACATAATAGAAAAATACATTCTAATAAATAAAACTAGAATATACTTTAAAAACATAATATTAGTTGACTACTTATAAGACTTTATAATCATATTATCATAATAATCTACTAAACTAGGTTCTTCTTTAAATATACTATCTATATCGTACTTTTTTATAACATTATGCCCAAGTTTCTTAAATCCATCCTGACTACCAGTAACAACCAAACTAGTATCAATACACAAAATACTTCCTTTAACATTTGTTTCAACATACCAGTGTCCTCCATACACACTTCCACTTGTACCTGCAAATGCTTCATTAACACACTTCACTGCTTCACTATAAATCCCTAACTTATCTAAAAGAAAAACAAGCTCAAAAGAACACGTCTTACATCTTCCATCATTCAAATTCAAATGAAACAAATCTTTAAAAGCAAGTGGCTCATTATTTATTCTAATAGGTGTTTTATCTGAAAAAATAATATTCCACAAAAAATCATCAAATTCATTAATCTCCTTACTATCTAAAAGAGAATTAAAAAGTAACCCAAACTCTTTATTATTACTAAGTAAATCATATCTAAACTTATTAATCATACACATGTCTCCCAATAATTAAAGTGTATCAAATTTTAAATATAAAATCAAACATTTTGTACCATATTAAGTATATTTTAATAAAAATAATAATAATTAAAATAAAAATATTGACTTATACCCATAAATTATGGTACACTTTTCTTACTTGATTAATTCAAGTGCCTACCATATGGGGAATTAGCTCAGCTGGCTAGAGCACCTGCCCTGCACGCAGGGGGTCGCGGGTTCAAATCCCACATTCTCCACCAATAATGTTAACAAAGTCCCGAATATTCGGGATTTTTTAATCCGCAATTTTTAATATATATTATCATATACTGTCTTTACAAATGAATTTAGAAAATTTCATAAAAATATTTGGTAAAAATTATACAAAATTATTTAAAAGTTAGGCGAAATATGTTACACTCTAATTAAGGAGTGTGTTTGGAAAATTTTATATAGACGGTCAATTTTCCTAGTTTAATATATAAAATTATCATAAAATTACCTCCTACTTCTTTTGGATTTATTTCGCCTGTTTAGTCAATTGCTTTTCTTCGTTAATCTTACTTTGACTAAACATCGTTTATATAGAAACACAAAAAGAGTAAGTAAATACAATTATTTGTACTACTTACTCTTTTATTTTCATACATTCTTAATCAATCAAATCTACAAAAATTTTAGTAGCCACCTTTAAAGCATCATGTCTAATCATATAATTTTCTATTATAAAAAAGTCTCCCTCAATAACCTTTACATCATTTAAATTTTCATAATCAATCTTAACCAAATCCTTTTGTTCCTCATTTTGATACTTCTCCAAAATATTATCATCAATACTTGTATTATTAACAAGAACAACATCTAACTTCTTTTTACCCAAATAAGAATTAAGAAGATTAACATGATCACTAACAGAAAAATCATCAGTTTCTCCCGGTTGAGTCATAATATTAGAAACATACATAATCTTAGCATGAGACTCATCAATAGCTTCAATTACATCCTTATTAATCAAATTAGGAATAATACTTGTATAAATACTACCCATACTCAAAATAATAGCATCAGCTTCCTTAATAGCATTTATAGCTTCAGGCGTAATAACAGGTTCTTCCTTATAATAAACCTTTTTTATCTTTTTATTAGAAAAAGTAATCTCACTTTCTCCCTCCACTACTGTATCATCATCCATAGTTGCCATTAACACTACATCATCTTCAGTAAGTGGACAAACCTTTCCCTTTAAATTAAACACCTTAGAAAGTGCTTCAATACCATCACTCAAATTACCAGTAATCTCTTTAGCTGCAGTCAAAATCAAATTACCAACAGTATGTCCATTCAAATCACTACTAGTCTTAAACCTATAATTAAAAAGCTTCTCAACTAAAGGTTCAGTCTCACTCAAAGAAATAAGCACTCTCCTAATATCGCCAACTGCTGGTGTATGAAACTCATTTCTAAGCCTACCTGTACTACTTCCATTATCAGACACACTAACTATTGCAGTAATCAAAAGTGGAAACTTCTTAAGCCCCGAAAGCAAAACAGAAAGTCCAGTTCCTCCACCTAACACTACTATCTTTTTATTCATCAAAACCACCTTACCTTACTTAACATAAAACGAATAATATAAATCAAACGTAATCCCCTCGTCATGTATAACCTTAGCTGCCTCTTTCCCTACATATCTGTATCTCCAATAATCTGTCTCAAAACCAGTCAAATCAGTCGTTCCCTCTGGATATCTCAAAATAAAGCCATACTTATAACTATTATCTTGTAACCACTTATATTCAGCACTAGTCTTAATATCAATACTGTCCTCTGCTAAATTATATGGTAAAATTCTAATACTAAGTCCAGTTTGATACTCAGAATGTCCTGCTCTAGCTGCAATAGAATCCGCATAACTTGTGCCATTTGCATCCTCTATAGACTTATATATCTGTGCTTGGTCTTCATAACTTCTATACCCTTGTGACACAACCAAAGTATAACCAGCCTTCTTTGCCTTATCTAACATATCTACTAAATCATCATAAATAATATCACTAACATAATTTCCTTCATAAGAATACATCATAGAAACCTCAGTCAAATCACTAGGTACATAATTTTCATCTAACTTATAAAACTTATTAACAAGCATCTTTTCATTTAAAGAAGTATCTGTACTCTTAATATTAGAATACCACTCTGTATCTGCTAAAACATTAACAATAGAAACAACATCCTTTGCATCCACATCACTATTATCTTCATAATAACTCAAATACTCATCCAAATTATCATAAATAAAATACTTCTCTTTAATAAACTTAGTCAAATCTTTCTTATACTTAGCCTTAATAACCTCTTCTATTTTTTTATCATCTAAATACTTAATAATTGCTTTAACTTCATTAGTAGAATAACCTACCTCACTTAACCTATACTGAGGTGTTTTCCTTAACTTAGATTCATTAACTAAATTCCTAATACCAATAATTAAAGTCACTAAAATAATTAAAACAACTACACAAAAAATACTCAACTTCTTCTTATTCAATTTTCTCACTGTCATATTTTCATTTTCACCTTACTTAAATATATTATACCCAAAATACTAAAAAAAAACTAGTACTAATTACTTAATACTAATTCTTTTATCAAAAGCTTGCTTTAATCTTAACTTATCTTTAGCACTTACCCTATAAGAATCATTAACCTTACTAATAGTCTTCCTAATAACAAAATCATTAACAGGCTTATCTCTTAAAAACACAAGAGTCTCGTCTTTAAACTTAACATAACACTCACACAAAAGCCAAGAAACAGCCATATTAACATAATATTTATCACTATTATTACTCAAAATAAAATCAAAAATATCACTTAAATACTCTTCTTTAACATAATAATTTAAAAGCAAAACAAACCCTAACCTCTTAGAAAACTCATACTCATCCTTTAATAAATACGATATAAAACTAATCCCCTTATCATTATCTTTAAAAATCTTATAACTACTTGAAACAATATCACAAATAGCCCAGTTATCTATCTTATAAACAAATTTCTTTAAATAACAAATAAACAAATCATAATCTTTAATACATCCTAAAAGTAACCCATAAATTAATACAACCTCATAATAATCATCATTAACAAGTTCTAATAATTTTATAAAATCAGTCTTAGAAATCCTCTTAACCAAATCCTTAATAACAGGCACCCTAATACCTAACATCTCATACTTAGTATCAACAATTTTTTTATTAAATAATCTATACTCTTCTTCCTTTATACTATCTAAATAACTAAGTAACTTTTTATAATTTGCTTTATTCCACTTAAAACTATTCATTAATACTGAATTCCCCACACAACTAAATGCTTAGCATCACTTCCACAAATCGCACACTTAGTATCATTAGGTTTCTCACTTTCTAAAATACATCTACTCTTAATACCAGTTAAATTTTTAAGCTTAACTTCACACTCTTCACTACCACACCAACTAGCCTTTATAAATCCAGGTTGATTATTTACTATAGACTCAAAATCACTTAAACACTTAGCTTCAAAAGTCATACTCTCCATACGCTTTTTAGCTTTTAAAAACAAATTAGACTGAATATCTTCCATAATTTCATTTAATTTACTAACAATATCTATATCTTTACTAACTACAATATTTTCTCTAGTATCTCTTCTAAAAATAGTAATATTACCATTATCTAAATCCTTTTTACCTACAACAATTCTAATTGGTATACCATTAACTTCACTAGAAGCAAACTTAAATCCAGGTGTTTTATCACTCTCATCCACAATAAAACTAATAGAAGCATTAGATAAAATATTTTTAAGTCTATTAACTTCTTCACTTACTTCGCCAATAGGAATAATAACAACCTTTGTAGGCGCAATCTTAGGAGGAAGCACTAAACCAAAATCATCTCCATGCACCATAATTAAAGCACCTATCATCCTATTAGAAGTACCCCATGAAGTTTGATATGCATACTGATAACTATTATCTTTATCTAAAAACTTAATATCATAAGCTTTACTAAACTTTTGACCAAAATAATGACTAGTCGCACTTTGTAAACAAACACCATTATACATAAGTGCTTCAAGAGTCAAAGTATACACAGCACCTGCAAACTTCTCCTTTTCAGTTTTTCTACCACTTATAACTGGAATAGCCAAATACTCATTAAAAAACTTCTTATAAACTTCTAACATACGTCTAGTCTCATTTTCTGCATCCTCACTAGTCGCATGAACAGTATGTCCCTCTTGCCAAAAAAATTCTCTACTTCTTAAAAATGGCCTAGTTTCCTTTTCCCACCTAACAACACTACACCATTGATTATATAAAAGTGGTAAATCCTTATAACTTCTAACAACACTACTATAATAATCACTAAACAAAGTCTCGCTAGTAGGTCTTACACAAAGCCTTTCCTCTAACTTTTTACTTCCACCATGTGTAACCCATGCAACCTCAGGCGCAAAACCCTTAACAAGTTCGCCTTCCTTTTCTAACAAGCTTTCAGGTATAAACATAGGCATCTTTACATTCTTATGTCCAGTTTCTTTAAATAACTTATCTAAATTAAACTGAATATTGTCCCATAATTCACATCCATTAGGCTCTAAAATAACACACCCCTTAACACTAGAATACTTAGCAAGTCTAGAAGCTTCCACTACATCTGTATACCACTTTGCAAAATCAACATCTCTACTTGTAATAGCTTTATTAGCCATAACTACCTCCTTAAAAAAAACAAAAGAACAGTACAAAAGAAGTGAATCCACGGTACCATCCTTTAATTAACTTAATTTTGATAACGGTATAAACCGAAAATACTTTAAATATTTCTCATTAGAAAGCAGGAAAACATAAATTGTTATATAAACATCCCACCAATAGTTTACTCTCTTTAATAACAAACTTTAAGTTTATTCTTTCCTCATTTGATTTACAAATAAATTTTAACATTTAAGAAAAACATTTTCAAGAGTTACTTAACTAAACTAATAACAGCATCCTTTTTACCACTTTCATGTAACTGATAATTAGCAGGGTCTACTAAATCACAATTAAACCCATAACTAACAAACTCATCATATTTTGAAGTCCAACAATACTGTGCTTGAATAACACCATCACTAGTCAAAAACTTTTTATAATTCTTTAAAAATTCCTTATATTGTTTAACTCTCATAACCAAATACATATAAATATTAGAAAATAACATTAAATCATACTTAGTACTTAATTCCGAATGTAAATTCTCTAAAGATGCAAGTTTTAACTCTGGAAAACTTTGACTTTTAAGCATCTCTTGTAATTTATAATAATTATCTCTATCTAAATATGGAATAACCCTACCACTATTAAAGTCTCTCATATCACTTAATATAACTCTAGGTAAAACTAAACTAGACAAACCTTTAGTAACCATTACATTATCAAAAAACGCCCTAACTTTAATAGGCAAATACTCTCTTACCTTAATATAACTATCAGTATATTGTAAAGATGTATTTACAAAAAAATTTATAAACTCTTCATAACTAAGTACCATTATAGAATAAAACTTTAAATAAAAATAATATAAAGTATTAACATTATTATCAAACAAAGTAACTGAATTTGCACCAAATAAAATACTTGAAAAATACTGATCTCCACTTCCTACAACTGAAAGCACATCAGCGCCTTTAAAATCATATATATCATTATAACTACTTAAATTTTCATTTGTAAATGGATAAACCTTTCCATAACATAGTGACTTACCTTTTTCCATAAAACCCCTCTTTTCAAGTACTTTATTTTATACCAAACAGACAAAAAAGTCAAGAAAACAAAAAAAATAAAGCCTAAAACTTTATCTTTAATACAATTAATATACAAAATGGTCGGGAAGACAGGATTTGAACCTGCAACCACTCGGTCCCAAACCGAGTGCTCTACCAAGTTGAGCCACTTCCCGATATTATGGCGTCCCCAAGAGGAATCGAACCCCTAACCTTTTGATCCGTAGTCAAACGCTCTATCCAGTTGAGCTATGAGGACAAATTCCTCTTTTTGCTAGTACGCCATTAATAATACCATACTTTTAAGCATTTGTGAACACTTTTTTTTAAATTTTTTCAAATTTTATACTTAATATTATGTAATTAAAATATTTTTATAACCTCATCAATTAACTTCTTTCTTTTTCATAACTCTTTTTTGATTCCCACCTTGCCTAAACTGTTCTATCTGTGTTCTTCTTTTCTCATCCATTGCCTTCAAATATTCCCTAAGTTCTATAACTTCCTCGTCTGTTAACATCATATCAGGTTCAATAACACCATACCTATCTACTGAACCTTTATGTGCCATATAATACTCATACTTTCTCATTCTTATCCATTTTTCTCTAAACTCTGGACTAACAGCTTCTAAAACTTTACTTTCTACTTTCTCATCACTAATTCCAAAAACTTTTCTAAAGTCCACACTAGGAAATACTGGCTCATACAAATTAGAAAATGCTAAATTCATAAATGAATCTCTCCACATATAAGCATTTTTCTCAATTCCCTCTTCAATAGCTTCCCTATCAATACCAATTTTTAACAAAGTATCTTCTACACCTTTTCTAAAACCCAAATCACAAACAGAAGTAAGAAAAACAATATCTCCTCCATAATCTTTATCACTAATCCAATTATCTCCACCTTTTGCCATCCACTTAATTTGAAATTTCACTATTTCCTGTTCATACTCATGTCTCTTTACTTGAAACACTGAAGAAGTCTTTACAAACTCTAAAATTCTATCAATACTTATATTAAACAATTTCTGATTTTGTCTTAACATTTTAGCAAGCCACAAATCATCCCTCAAATGACAAGGCAAATTCTCCATACTTAATTCCTCTGGACGACTAAAACAACTGCTATACCAAATTCCAGTCCTTGGAAAAAACTTTAATGTTGCTTTTTCTAATAAATACTCTATAGAACTATTTTCACTTTCATATACAGCATCATCATTTATAACTATATACTTTTTTAATAATTCCCTTTTATCTAACTTTACAAATCTTAAAAATTCATAATCACATTTTGAAAATGATGAATAATAACAAGAAAGCGGTTTAAAAATAATATCACTACCAGTTTTTATTTTCTCATTAGTAAAAATTTCAACAAAATTTCCACTTACCAAATTATATTGACAAATTAAATAATATACATCCTTTCCTCTTTTAACTTCTAAAACATACAAATCACTTAAACTATACTTTTTCACTTAAAATAACCCTCCATCACTAACCTAATAAATTAATTCTTCTTTTTATTTCATTAATTCCTAATAACCTCATTATCTCATACAAGTCTGGTGTCATAGATTTACTTGTTAAAGTAACCCTAATAATCATACTAATATCAACAATACTACCCTTATAACTAAGAGAATTTTCTTTATACATCTTCAAATCAGAACAATAACCATACTTATCTGATAACATCTTCATCTTATTAAACCAAGTCTCTTTATCATCTACTTCATCATAATAATTATCAATATAATCTGTAACAATAGTTTTAATTTCATTAATATCTTTTATATTTTGCCACTCATAATTAAAATTCTTAAATAACTCACTATACATAAACCATATATATGACTTTATCTCAGAATAACAACTAAAATCTTTCCTAGGCTTTTTTTGTTCTCTTTCAATATTCAAAATATTAATAGTATATTGTTTATACTTAGTTATTAAATCATAAAAAGGTTTATCAAATTCAAAAGTCCACTTTAATAACTTATCATAAACTTGAATAGCTGACAATCTTGAAATATAATTTCTAGAAATACTTATTATTTTATCTAAATCAAATAGTGCACCATTTTTACTCATTTTACTAAACGAAAACTCAAAATCTCTATAAGATTTATCCGTATTTTGCAAATACCATCCATCAAAATTTGAATTCATTAACGTAGCAAAATACAATTTTATTGCTTCAACTGGAACACCTTTTTCATGATAAAACATTGCAGCAGCTTCTGGATCTTTCCTTTTACTAATCTTTCTAATTGAATCCCCATCCTTTATATTTAAAGGTAAAAGATGCGCAAATTTAGGTGGTTTAAACCCACAAGCATTCCATAATTCTAAATGAAAAGGAACAGAAGAAATATAAGAATCATCTCTTGTAACAATTGTAACTCTCATAAAATGATCATTACAAACATGCGCAAAAGCATAAGGTGGTATACCATCAGACTTTACTATAACTTGATCCAAATCATTATCTGGTAATTTTATTGTTCCTTTAACTAAATCTTTAAATATTATTTGATTATTAAAGTCTCCATTAGATTTAAGCCTTAACACCCACTTATCTCCTCTATCAATATGTTCCTTCACTTCATCATATGTTAAATTACGACACTTAGCATAATGTCCATAATAACCAATTCTATCTTTTTTACTTTCTTGAATTTTTCTCATATTATCTAAATCACTTGAAGAACAAAAACAAGGATATGCTCTTCCAATAGAAACCAAATATTTAGCCACAGTATGATAAATCTCTAACCTTTTAGACTGTATATATGGTCCATATTTTCCACCTTTAATAGGACTCTCATCCACTTCATAATTATAGTGCTCCAAATCATTTAACCCTAACAAAATACCATTCTCAATTTTTCTCTTCTGATCAGTATCTTCAATTCTTACAATAAATACCCCATTAGTTTGCTTTGCAATAACTTCTGGAATAAAAGAAGCATACAAATTACCCAAATGCATTCTACCAGTTGGAGATGGTGCAAATCTAGTTACCTCACTATTTTTTTCTAAATTTCTTTCAGGATACATCACTTCTAAATCATCAATTGTTTTTGTAACATTAGGATACAATAAATTTGCTAAATCATTATTTGTCATATTTACTAACCTCCTTTTAAAATAAAAAAAGTAATTCATTCTTAAAGGACGAATCACTCGTGGTACCACCTTAATTTATAATAAATTATATTACCTCAAAATCTTAACGCGATAAACGGAATAGCTTGTATACACTATTCAACTCCAAAGCTTCATTCAAATAATCCGATTATTAATTTGCACCAACCATTAACTCTCTTAAAATCAAAACTATTTTACTCTTCTTCTTCATTGCTTTAAATACAAACACATTTTAACACATAGGTTTTTACTTGTAAAGAACAAAACAGAATAAATTCCGCCAGATAACCTCACGATTATATATTTCTGCTTCATAGAATTTTACTTCTCCACAGACTATACTTTCCCTAGTCGCTAGGACGCTTTTTTATTTAATAACTTAATTTATATTTATACTTTTTTGCATTCTTTCTATACTACTGCCACCTTTTGTTCTTTTTTATTAAGAACTTTCTAAAAAATAAATAATATGTTAGAATATAACAAAAAGAAGATGATTCAAAAATGAATTCAGAAGAAAATGTTATAAACAAAGTAAAGGAAATTGCTAAATTACTTGATTTATCAATTGAAGAAATGAAAAATAATCATAAAAAATTAGATGATTGTTATGCTATATATTATTGGAATCCTAATAATGACAAACTATCTATTATTGTAGCATCAAATGGAGAATATTTATATGCAACATCAAGTATAAGTTTTGAAAAACTATTAGAAGAATTTAAAACAGGAAAAAGAAACGGAAAATTAAATGGTAATAATGGAAATATTTTAAAATGTCCAAATTGCGATAGTAAATTAACATATATGATGCCAGATGAGAAAAGTTTTAAATTGTCGTAAATGTAACAAATTTTGCACAAATGAAAATGGTGTTAACAACTAATCCATATACAGTGATAATTTAATATTTTAAAAGGACATAGTATCTATGAATTGGCTGAAAATGATATTCAGCAAAAATTATTATTAAATGCAATAATGCTAAATAAAAAATATAGTAAAATTATTAATGAACAAATATTATACTATATATCTAAGCAAAATTCAGATATAAAAAATACAAATGTTAAAAATAATTTATAAAATAGACAAATGAAAGGAAGTGAAGTAAAATGACAAATGAACAAATAATATATATTTCTTTAGATGATAGTGGAAAACTTAATAATAACGAAAAGTATTTAGTATATGCAGGTTTATTTTTTACTAACAAAAAAGAATTAGAAAAATTTAAAGCAATTTATAAAGTAATAAGAAATCAAATTGCTAAGAAAAAAATATACAAAAATATAGATGAACTTAAAGGCTATACTTTAGAAAATAAAGATAGATTAAGACTTTTAAGATTTATTTATAAATATAGTTCTGCTGGATTAATAGTAGACAATTCTCAAATAACTAAACAAGATATTTTATTTAGTAAAGATGCTAGAGGAAGATACAGAGATTATGTTATAAAATTATTAATTAAAGATATTGTTATCGAACTAATAAATAATAAAAAAATAAACCCATATAAGCCGGTTGTGTTAATAATAAACATGGACCAAGAAAGTGCTAAGACAAACGGAAGATACAGATTAGACGAGGGAATATATGAAGAATTGGTAAAAGGAATTATAAATTTTAACTATAGTTTTAAGACAACCCCAATATTATTTAGTTCTTTAGTAGTAAAAATATATACTCAAAATTCAAAAGATAGCATAATAATTCAAGCATCAGACATTATCGCAAATAACATTTGGAGAACTATAATGAGTAACAATAAAATAACAGGAATTGATATTATCAAATATTTTCCATAAAAAAAGTGGATTGCTCCACTTCCCAGTTTATGTGGTGTATATACATACACTTAGTCCACAGACCAACATAAATCTGTCCACCAAGACAAAGCATAAAATGCTTCCGGTACAAATAATATATCAAAAAATATATCATTTGTCAATTATAGTATATTCACTTTAAACAAAATTATGTATAAAATATTTCACGTATTTTTAAATAAAGATGAAGTTGATAGATATATAAATTTAATAAAAGCAAATAAAAATTAAAAAACACATGCCACTATGTTAATAAGTAATGGTGTATCTATAAGAGCAGTTGCTGATAGACTTGGAGATACAGTTGAAGTTATAGAAAAAACATACTATCACGTACTACCTAAAACACGTAGCATTCCTGTCAATTTTATAAATGATTTTAATAAAAATCTTAAAAAACAGGTCGTAAATGATCCGTAAAAAATATAAAAACCCCATAAATACGGGGAAATTATTAATCTGGTGGTTACAGTTGGAGTCGAACCAACGACACCAAGATTTTCAGTCTTGTGCTCTGCCAGCTGAGCTATGCAACCATAACTGGCGGTTCCGACGGGAATTGAACCCGCGATCCCTCGCGTGACAGGCGAGTGTGATAACCGCTACACCACGGAACCATTGGTTGCGGGAGAAGGATTTGAACCTACGACCTTTGGGTTATGAGCCCAACGAGCTACCAGGCTGCTCTATCCCGCGATATTATAGATGGCGGAGGAAAAGGGATTCGAACCCCTGCGCCGGTTTCCCGACCTCCCGGTTTTCAAGACCGGTCCCTTCAACCAGACTTGGGTATTCCTCCATAATATAATTTGGTGCCCCGGGCCGGACTTGAACCGGCACGAGCTTTAACACTCGAGGGATTTTAAGTCCCTTGCGTCTACCTATTCCGCCACCGAGGCATCATATTATAAATTAAATGGTGACCCGCTGGGGATTTGAACCCCAGACCCCTTGATTAAAAGTCAAGTGCTCTACCGACTGAGCTAGCGGGTCATAAACTAAAATAAATGGTTGCCTCGGCTAGATTCGAACTAGCGAATGCACGAGTCAAAGTCGTGTGCCTTACCACTTGGCTACGAGGCAATCTAAGTGGTGGAGAGACATGGATTCGAACCATGGAACCCGAAGGAACAGATTTACAGTCTGCCGCGTTTAGCCACTTCGCTATCTCTCCAAAAAAATGGTGCCGAAAACAGGAATCGAACCCGTAACCTACTGATTACAAGTCAGTTGCTCTACCAATTGAGCTATTTCGGCATATCAATGGTGGGCGACAAGAGACTCGAACTCCTGACCCTCTGCTTGTAAGGCAGATGCTCTAACCAACTGAGCTAGTCGCCCAAAACCTTGTTGACACTTACAAATATATCATTTAAAAGAACTTATGTCAACAATTTTTATTATTTTTATTACTTAAATTTATTTCTCTAAACTTAAATCTAGTCCACTTTTTCAAATTATCTTTAAGTAACAAAAAGCCATGACCAGATTCTGGAATCATAGATAATGACTGTTCCACCTTATAATCTATCTTCTTAATAGACAATTTCACTTGACTCTTATCTTCATCAATATCTACAATCTTAACATTAATAATATCGCCAATATTAAACTTACTAGGCAAATTCTTTACAAACTTATCAGACACCTCAGAAATATGAACAAGCCCAGTATAATCATCCTCCAAACTTACAAAAATTCCATAAGGTGTAACACCAGTAATCTGCCCCTTAACAATATTCCCTACTCTTATATTATTCATTTTCACATCACATATGTAATTATAACACACATTTATAAATTAATCACTACCTAAGCCACGTAACAGGCGGAATATTTGCTCTTTTACTAATCAAATTATAAATATCTAACAAAAAATCTTCATACATAGCACACTTACTAATATAACCCAAAACCTCACTCTCACTATGATCTAAAGAAATAATCAAATTAACAGTATCAAAATAATAAGATGGGTAAAGTAACCTAGAAAACAAAATAGCTAAACTACTAGAAGAATAATTACCATTCATAATCAAATCTTCAACCTCATCATAATTTATACTACCATTAAAAAACTTAACCTTAATATACTCTGCAACATCCCTAACCTCATAATCAATAGTAAAATTAAGAGGATTATTAATAAACCCACTATAAGTTTTAACAGGTATCCTCTTATGATTAATAGTAAGCTTAGAACTACCAAAATCACTCATCATAGTAGCATTCAAAAAATAACTAACCGCATTTTCAGCAAGTCCTACATAATAATCATACGATTCCAAAATCAAAGGGTATTCCAAATTAAGTTCTCCTATTGCCTCTTCAAAATCATCAATCTTCTTACACCAAAGACTAGCCCAATTACTATCAATACTTCTAATATTATTACTAACAATTAAATTATTAAAATAAACAATATCACTTAAATCATAAACATCACTCTCAATAGAATTAACCCTAAGCATAACATAAATAACAGAATCAATAACCACATAAAATTCTCCATTTCTATTACTAATAAAAGTATCAACTAACACATTCCTATTATACAAATCATTACTAATCTTAACTAAAAAATCAATCTCCTTAGGATCTCTATCATAAAACACAAAATAATACTTAATATCATCATAAAAAAAGTAACATCCATTATCTAAATGAAAAATCTCTTCTGGATAAATATCATAATAATACTTTATACTTTCCCTCATATAACTCACTAATAAATTATATGCAAAAAAAGAAAAAAACTGCAATTTATGCAGCCATATTTCCTCCATTAGTTGGATTTTGATAAACTAGCCTGGTACTATCTTCAGATGCCGCCATTCTAGCATTAGCAAGAGTAGTTTCAGCAGCCATCTTTTGAGACTCAGAAAGCTTTCTTGCTTCTTCACTTACCCTAAGTTGTTCCTCTAAAACTATAATCTTATCATTAAGAGCCTTAATTGTAGCATTCTTAGTATTAACTAACTCAGTAGCCTTTTTCATAAGTGTAATTAAAGGATCTTCTGAAGTATCTTCTACTACACTTCCACCAAGATTAGCACCATCTTGACTAGCCTCAGTTTTATTAAAAAAGTCTTGTGGAGTATCAATTGGAGTGCTAACTACTTCTGGATTAATTACAGGTTCTGGAGTTACACTAGTTTGTACTACATCTGGTATAGGAGCATCAAAAATATTTGTGCTTGGATTTGTATTTGCATCAAAAGTAGGTCCCATATTATTAACTGGAGGAACAGGATTTACCGGTGTTGGTGTAGAATCCACTAGTCCAGGATTTGGATTATCAAAAATATTAGGTGCTTCTGGTGCTTGTGGTGTAGGTTCTACCCCCACTGTTTGTTGAGGTGCATTTGTAACCGCTTGTGCTTCAGGTACAGGCTCAACCACAGCTTCATTCACAGTAAAACTAGAAACATACCTTTCTGCTAATTTATTCTTATCAGAATCTTTAAGTCCTATAGCCCTTGCACCCTCAAAACTAATTAATTTTGCATTCTCTAAACTCATTTTCTCTACCCTCCTTGAACAATCTCTTTCATAGCTTGTTTAACTCTGTCCCAAATACTCTCATCAGTAATACCAATTAACTTATAAACACCAGGTTCAGTCTCTGTAACTTCAGAAATATAAACTTTACTCATACCCTCACCTAAAGCTTCGCCCTTAGAGAGTATAACAAAATTTCTGTTAATATCTTTAACATCAAATGAATTAACAAGTTCTACTTCTTCCATGGTTCCATCCATATTTTGTATAGTAATTTTCTTCATAACTCACTCTCCTACTATAAAGATAATATCACAAAAAAGTGTTTTAATCAACATTTTCTCTTTCTAATATAAAATATTTACACCCATATGCACAATTTTCTTTAATATACACCCTAACTTTATCATAATCATTAATATCTTTAAAATTCTTATTACCCTTTTTATTAAAACCCTTAAGCCTTAACTTTCCATACGCAATATCGCCAACAATATAATCAAAATCTTTAAAATAATCAGTACACTTATTCATAAACTCTTCCAAATTAAAAGCATCATTATAATTCTCTATTAACTTATACTCTTTATCAAATAATTTCATAACTCTTCTCCCTAAAATAATTATATATCAAATTAATCAGTTAGTCCACTAATTGGACTACTAATAGAATAAGCACCTCCATACACTTCAGGAACACTACCATTAATAATTTTCATCAAAACAGGAACATCTATTGAAACAACCACCTTTTTAGAAAGAAAAGGCAAAATAACTTGCTCACTCACAGTCACTTCCACATTAGCCTTTAAAAGTGCATTATTAATCCCATAAGGTGTAATATCTGTCTTAACATCACTAAAAACACTACCAACAAAACTAATTTTAACAGGAATTCTAGGTCCTAAATCTGAAAGAAAAGGAATATCGAAAACCACACCAAAAGGAATCTCATAAATATGCTTGCTTCCTAACTCACGAATCTTATAAACACTACTAACTAACCCAGAATCTAAATTATCTAACTTACCATCCTCTAAATACTTTAAATTAGCTTCTATAGTATTATTAATAGAAATAAGTGCTTTATTAACCAAATTAGTATCAAAGTCAACACTCACAATTTCTCCACTATCATTAACCTTAGTCTTAACCAAATCTGATAAATCTGTATTTTCACTAACATAACTATTAACCGCCTCATTAATAATAATAGTACTAATTCTAGTAGTATGTATCTCTGCATAACTAAGTAAAATTGGTGTAGCCGCTTTATTAAATAAATAAAAAATAACAGAAATGCAAAATAAAACCAAAAGAAATAACAAAACAAAAATATCTCTCTTTTTTAACCTAAAAACAAATCTTTTTCGCATTTTCATACGTCTTTTCATTACTAAAGTATATTAAATCAAAACAAAAAAAGACTACTTTAAAATAGTCCTAATTTAAACACATAATTAGCAATAATCACTAAAGTAACAACAATGAAAACAACCAAAAGTACTATAATAACACTACTCATAATACTATTCTTTTTAACACTCTTTTCTAACTCTTCAAATCCCTCAAAATCTTTCTTATCAAAAGACATAGAACTAGTATAAAAACTATTATCAATATTCATCTTTTCCTTTAAACTAACCAATTCTTGAGTTTTCTCCATTAGTTCCTTATCTTTATTTTCTAAACTCTTTTCCTTTATTAAATCTTCTTCCTCAATTTTCTTAATAACAGGAGCTTCTTCATTCTCCTCTTTATTAGTAAAACTCTTTTTCTCAACTTCCTCTTTAATAGGTAACGTAGTCTCTTCTTCGCCATTACCAACTAACTCATCAAGTAAATTTAAATCTCCCTTATGAATAGTAACAGTATTAATTAAATCAATCAAAGTTCTCTCTTCAGTATTAAAATCTTCTTTACTAGGAATGGTATCATTTTCTTTTGCTTCTTCATACATCTTAATCTTACTCAAAATATCATACTGAGTATCTCTTAACTTCTTATACCTCTCATTTTCATAATCAACTTCCCTAGACTGCTTAGCTTTTTCTAATACACTATTTAAATCATAATCCTTTGGCTTAACTTGTTCCTTAGGTTCTTCACTATCACTACTTTCACTAATAGTAACACTCTTCCTAGTTTTCTTTATATCATTATTATTTTCTTCAATATATCTCTTAATCTTCTCAATATCAATAGTCTTACCATTACTCTCAATTACTCTAATATTATCATCACTTCTAACTTTAAGTTCACTATTTTTAATATCTTGATACAAAGAACTATTCCTATTAACCCTACTTAACCCATCATCACTATTTTCTAAATTTTCCCTATTATATCTTTCCATTCTAGTATTCATACTATTTCACCATATTAATAATAACATAAATAGTAAAGTTTTTAAAGGGTATATTGATTTTAAATCTTAATAAGTATTATAATAAATTAAAGGAGGTATCAAAATGGAAAAAATAGTTATTGATAAACAAAAATGTATAGGATGCGGTTTCTGCGTACATAGCCACCCAGAATATTTAGTATTTGACGAAATGGGTCAAGCAGATCCAGTTGGAAAAGAAGTTGAAAGTAAAGACAAAAATGATTTACTAGAAACTATAGAACACTGTCCAACAGAAGCAATTAGAATTGAAGATATAAAAGAAGATAACTAATGTTCACTCACTGTGAACATTTTTTCTTACCTTAAACTATAAAGCTGCTTAACTTCCTTTAAACTTAACTTCCTATATTCTCCACTCTTTAAATTACCCAAAGTTAAAAAAGCATACCTCTCCCTCTTTAATTTTAAAGTCTCATACCCTAATAAAGAAAACATATTCTTAACCTGATGATTTCTTCCCTCACTAATAACTACCTTAACATAACTAGCATCACTTTTTTTATCATACCTCTCTAACTTAAAAACCGCGCGCTTAGTCTTAACCCCATCAATAACAACACCACGACTTAAAACCAAAGCATCTTCCTTTTTAAAAAAACCTCTAACCTTAGCCAAATACTCTTTTTCTACATCCTTACTAGGATGAGTCAAAATATTAGATAACTCTCCATCATTAGTAAGTAATATAATCCCAGTTGTATCATAATCTAACCTACCCACAGGAAAAATTCTACTATTAGTATCTATAAAATCAGTTACAACTCTTCTTCCCTTATCATCACTAACTGCACTTATAACTTCCCTAGGCTTATATAAAAGATAATACTCTTTTATCTCATTCTTTATAACATTACCAGAAACTTCTACTACATCACTTCCACTAACCTTAGTACCAAGTTCCCTAATAACTTCCCCATTAACACTTACCTTACCTGACATAATTAACTCGTCAGCTTTTCTTCTACTACATACACCACTTTTACTAATATACTTATTTAATCTCTCCATAAAAACAGCCTCTTTACCAAATTTGTGTTACCATTATAGCATACATTTTTTTATCGTACAAGTGTTTTCGCTCTATTTATTACTTAAAAATATTAAACAAACTCTTAAACTTACTACTCTTACTCTTATAAGAAGTTATATAAATAGGTTCACTTTTTATAAACTCATCTTTAACATAAACACTAACCGTACCAACAGTATCTCCATCACTATACTTTTTCTTCTTAATAATCTTAACCTTAACATCCACATCCTTCACTTCACTCTTACTAAGCATAACATTAATATCATTTTTAACATACAAATGACTATCTTTATAATAATCTTGTGAAAGAAAAAATGTATACTTATCTACTACCTTATAACTATCATACAACTTAAAATACTTCTCATATAACTCTTTATGAGTATTAAACCTATCTTTATCTTTAAAAGTAGCAATCACTAAACTCTCTCTTGCCTTAGAAGCACTTGAAACAAAAATATGCCCACTATTACCAGTATAACCAATCTTACCACCAGTAGCATACTTATAAATACTAAGAAGCTTATTCTTATTATACCAAATATACTTTTCTACACTACTTTCCAAAACATACTTTTGTAATTTAGTAATCTCCATAAACACTTTATTATTAGTAGCATACCTCATAAGAAGTGCCATATCATATGCAGTACTATAATTTTTACTATCATCATCTAACCCATGAGGATTTTCAAAAACAGTATTATTCATTCCTATTCTAATAGCCGTTTCATTCATCTTCCTAATAAAATTATCATACCCAAGTGTTTGAGTAGCAATAACCATCGCCGCATCATTCCCACTTCTTAAATTAAGTCCAACAAGTAAATCATAAAGAGTCATACACTCTCCAGGATTAATATAAATCATAGACCCATACACACTCAAAACTTCATCAGAAGCACAAAGAATATCAGTAACTGGTGTATTTTCTATTGCCACTATAGAAGTCATAACTTTAGTAGTACTAGCAATAAGCATCTCTTGGTCCATATTTTTACTACCTAATACTCTACCACTTTCTCTGTCCATAACAACAAATGACTGATACGCAAATAACTTAATTGGAAAAAAACTACACAAAAAAATTGTTAAAATAATTATATATTTTTTCATCTCAAAATATTATATGAACCAAAAGAAAAAATACTACTAAAAAGCAGTACTTTTCCCCGCATTCTCTTAATTTACTTTAATTAAATAATTCTTTTCCACTAATAAGCACTAACATACTCATTATAAATGTAAATTATTAATTATAAAACTAAACATAAATTAAAAAAGCATCTTCACTTTCTAAATAAATTGTAACTTAATAAATAACAAAAAATATAAGTAAAAAGAGAATGCTAATGGCTTACTTGTAACACAAATAATTTAACCCACGTTCTACGTGTGACCACTTATATCTAAACCATAAACTCTTCTGAATTAAGTTTAGAAATCTCAAAGTCAGTATTTTGAATAGTATCATTTAAAACCTCTAACTTCTTTCTAATAGTATCACTATCAAAATTTAAACTACTAACTTCAAAATAAGAATTATTAACTTCTGATACCCTTTTCTTGCTATTCTTATAATTAAGAAGCCCCTCATAACAATTCTTTAATTTTCTTAAATTAGTGTTCATTACTATTGCTTCTTGAATTGTTCTTCCGTCACTTAACCTAAAAGAATTATTTTTCTCATAAAGTATCTTCTTATGCTTAGATAAATCTTCATTTAACTTTTCTATCTCACTTAACTTTAAAAGAAAAGTCTCTTTATTATCTTCAATAACATTAACTCTTCCATCTAACTCTTCTATAGTTTGATTAAACACATACCCCTTTATATCATATAACAAGTTGTTTAATTTTCTCTCTTCTTCACTTATAACACCCATCAAAGCTTGAATATTAGTCTTCATTAATAATCCCTCCATTTCTAATAAACATTATATTCATTTTTAATTAATTTAGGTCGCTAAAAAAGCGACAAAAAAAACGCTGTTTATAAAACAGCATTCACATAACTAAACAAAGAGTCATTAATTATGTCTATGTCATAAATGTTATTTAAAATAAAATACTTAATAATTGTATCAAACTTGGTATTACCAAGTGCATACCCAGCACTACTAAGCAACCTATCAAAGTCTATCTTGCTAAGCCTTAACGATAAGCATAACTTAATAACAGTCTTCTTATTAGGTATATATTCTAAATTACACCTTATCTTTGAAAATAACTTCCTGTCAACATTCGCGCGCTTATAGATTGTAGAATCCTTTTCCCCACTTTTATCAATATAAGAAAAAAGTAAACTACTAAATCCTTGAGTAACTTCATGATCTAAATATTCTTTAATACCATTCATATGAGTCCTCCTTAAACTTAACCAAAACAAAAAATGTTTTAGTTATAACTCACATTCATTTAAATCACTAGTACTTTTCAAAAGCACAAACAAATAATACCAAAAAAAACAAAAAATATCAAGAACAAATTAAAAAGTAGACTTTATATCTACTTTATTCTACTTCATAATTATAAGTTCCATGTATCTTTTCCAAAGTACTTCTATCTAACTCATTAACTACCCACTTATCTTTTTCCTTTGACAAATTAAATGTAATAGTATAACTAACTCTCTCACTTGCATCCATCATACTATCAAGCTTATACTTTAAAAACTTATCATCATCATAAACATTATCTGTCAAAAACTCATCGGGATTCTCTTCCAAATATTCTTTAGCATCATTATTAGATTTATAAAAATCATAGACAGAAATCTTAACCTTAACAGTAGCTTCATCCCCATCTACATCTTCACTTTCAATTTCATACTTTAAATCACTATATTGCATCTTCATTGCTTTCATATAACTTTCTTTTTGCTTACTATTATAACTTGAAGCTTCAGTTGATAACTCTAAATCACTAACAACCTCATCATCTAAATTTTGATACTTCTTTAATAAACTTTCAACTTCCTTACTAGGAGTATCAGGAAAAAGAGAACATCCAACTAACAAAAAAACACTTAAAAATAGAACTAATAATTTCTTCATAATTCCTCCTCTAATAATAGATTTAACTAATATACGAAAATTTATACATTATTTTTTAACAGTAAGTAAATTTATCAAATTCAAAAACTCTTCATGCCTAAAAGTAAACCTTTTCTTTAAATCCCTTACCAAAGTATCATACTTATTACTTCCCTCACTCTTATCAAACCACTCATAATATAAATAATCTATCTTCTCCTTATCATCCTTAATATTAGATAACTCAAAAATAATACTATCTAAAATACTAGCTTCTCTCCTAATCATTTTATTAAACCTAACTTTACCACTCACTTTATAATCAATATTAGTTACACTAAGCCCATTAGTAAGAGAAATAATCTCTAACTCTTCATTAATTAAAAACTTAGAAACCTTAACAATATTCCCACACTTATCAAAAATAACACTAACTGCACTCTTAGAATCACTAAAAATAGCCATATAAGGAACTACCTCAATATTTTTACTAGAAAACATCTGTGTTTTATCTTTAATATTATTTAAAAACAAAGTATTAACTTTAACCTTTCTATAAGAAAAATCTCTTATAACAAAAGTACTAACCTTAAATAATGGACATCTCCTAACATGAAAATAATCATCATCCTCTTCCCAATCATAAAAATCAATAAGCCTTTCATTAAAATTAACTAACACATCATAAACATACACCATTTATTTTTCACCCTTTCTTAAGCTTAAAAAAATAAAAAACATACCCACTAAAACTACTAAACACTCTAACTTTCTACTAATAAAATGAACATAAAAAGAAAAACTATACCCCATATTAAGTAAATTTAAATAAATAATTACAAAAGAAATACCTAAACTTAAAAATAAAGTACCTAATAAAAACAATAAAACTCTAAACAACAAATCACCCATTAAATATTATTTATTTTATTAAAGATTTATTATATAATTATAATGGTGATAAAATGATAAAGATATTAAAATATATTTTCTTAGGAATAATTCAAGGCTTTACTGAGCCACTTCCAATTTCTTCCAGTGGACACGTCTTCATACTAAAAAAATTACTTAACCTTGGTAGTAATGACTTAAATTTTGAAATAATTGTTAACTTTGGAAGTTTACTTGCAATACTACTAATATACAAAAGCGACATAATAAGATTAATAAAAAACTTCTTCCTATACTTTAAAAAGAAAACAGAAGAAACTAAAACTGACTTTAAATATTGTTTACTAATCGTTTTAGGTAGCATTCCAGTTGGAATAATAGGACTATTATTTAAAGATACAATAGAAGAAAAATTAAACAACGTAAAAATAATAGGAATAGCATTCTTAATAACATCACTATTTCTATTCTTAGTTAGAAATATTAAAGGTAAAAAAACAGATAAAGATTTAAGCATTAAAGATAGTATAATAATTGGACTAACACAAGTAGTAGCATTAATACCAGGAATAAGTAGAAGTGGTTCTACATTAATCGGTGGATTATTTAGAGACTTAGACAAAAGTACTGCACTTAAATATTCATTCATGCTATATATACCAGTAAGCTTTGGAACAATTTTATTAGGAATAAAAGACTTACTAGAAATAGGTAACATTCACGAAGTCATACTGCCATATGGTCTTGGATTCATATCTTCATTTGTAGTATCATACTTCACTCTAAAATGGTTTATGAATGTTGTAAAAAAAGGAAACTTAAAATACTTTAGCATATACACATTAATACTTGGATTACTAATACTTATATTTATGTAACAGAAAAACTGTTACTTTTTTTAATAATAAATTTGATTAACTAACTTAGCAATATAAACAATCTGTTTATCTTTAACATTATTTTTACAAGTAATAAGCGCTAAAAAATTACCTACATCATCTCTTTTAATAACTGCTTTACCCGTCTTCTCTATTTCATAATAATTTACAATCTCATACACATATTTTACACCATTATAATAAACGTAAACCTGTAACCCATTATAAAGTTTATACAAATTCCTAAAATAAGAAGCACTAGTATTTCCAGTATGTGAAGCTAAAACCAAAGTACCATTGACTTTATCAGGGTAATCTGATGTAAGAGGATTATATACATTTAAGTTTACATTATTTTTATAACTATACTTATCATATACACCTTGCTTTAAACCAATATAAGGTATCTCAAGTAACATAACATAATCGTCTTCACTCTTTTCTATAACTTCATTTTCTTCACTAACTTCTTCTTCACTCACAAAAAACTCTTCTATCTTTTTTTCTTTTACCACCTCTTCTTCTACATTATTAAAACAATAAACAAAATACATTACTATACTACCAACCATCAAAACAAAAGACAACTTAACTAAATTTTTCTTCATAAAAGAAAACTCCTAACCCAACACAAAACATAAATAATGGTACAATTTCCTTAAAAGGAAAAGCATAACTCAAAGTATCAGGAACTAAAACCTCTAACTCATCTTTCATAACACACTTAACAACTTCACCATTTTCTTTAATCTCAAAAAATAATTTCTCATTATTTAAAAGATAGCCTAAAGGCGCTTCCTTTTCCAAAATATAATATTTTCCAACTGGTAACTCTTTAATAACTATATCTCCATTTACATCAGTTCTTCCACTAAAAACTAAATTATCTTCTAAATCATATATCTCTATCAAAGTATCAGGTAAACCCTTTGACTCTACAAAATCAGTCTTCTTAAAATCTAACTCTCCCTTAGGAATATGATTAACTAAAGTTAAACTATATTCTACTTTTTCAGTATATTGGTCTATATAAAACAAATCAAAATAATATATCTCTAAATCAAGTACATGACTACTATCTGTCTCTATCTCCTTTATATAATAACTTCCTAAATACAAATTATCAACATACGCTTCTCCCAAACTATCAGTAACAAGCACGCACACTAAATCATCCTTAGAATAAACTAAATTTCCTAAAGAATCATAAATATCACTAAAAGCATAAAGCCCTAACTTAACATTAGGAAGTTCTATATTCGTATACGTATACCCATCCTTTTCCTTAATAAGTTCTTCTCCAAACTTCTTAACATTAACTCTACCATAAACAGCCTTATTACTAAAATAAACTGTTAAAACCCCATCTACAATATTTGAATTCTCATCAACACTAAACTCTACTACTTGATCATTCCACAAATACCCATCTATATAACTATCAACTTCTTCTAAAACATAAGTACCACTCTCTAAAAAAGACGTAAGAAAATAACCATCTTGATTAGTAGTAAACGTACACTCTGGGTTTTCACACACATAAGTACCTCTTACCTTATCATATATTTTAAAACTAATATTACTTCTCTTAACAACTTGATTTGTATCATAATCTACTTTCACAACCTTAACTTTAGCACTCAAAACGTCCAAATTAATAACAGAATTAACTTCACTTTCTAATCTAAGACGTGCCATCTTTTGTGATAAACCATCACTTCCAAAATAAATAATAGTGTCTCCCTCTTGATAAACTTTCTTACTTAAAACAACATTACCTCCACCACTTACTGGCGTAATATAAATACTGTTTCCATCTATTCTTACAATATTACCTCCATCATCACTCACTTCATACTCACTAAGTACATTATTACTATCAGTTAAAACAATCTCCTTATTAACATAACCTTTAACACTAGTATTATCAAAAGATGGTTTCAAATAATGCCTATTAATAAGCTCTAATATTTGACCCTTTTCATAATCAACATTAATATTATCTCCCCATCCACTTGCTTGTGTCCAAAACTCAATAATTTGTCCACCAGTCTTTTCCCAAATAAGTGCTTGAGTAGCCATCCTATACCTGAGTGTTTGATGTCCTGGGTACTCATACCCATAATAAGCTACTAAAGAAATATAATCATTAATTTCTCTACTATAAGGCGAATTAATAAACCCAAACTCTCCAACATAACTATCAGTAGTAATATGTGCTTCAGGTTCAATACAATAAACAACATCGCCATTCAAACTATAAAAACCTAACTTATCAGACTGATAATCCTTTCCTCCTCCTCTTCTAGTAAACCACACATCATCATACTTAGTAATATCTAACTGTCCACTAGTAGTAGCATAAACTTTCTTCATATTAAAAAATATAACAAAAAGTAAAATACATACAAACAAAAACTTAAACTTAAAATATTCACAAATATATTGAACGCTCTTAATCATAAACCCTCCAATCTTCATAACTTTCATTCATACACATCAATCCTTTCTTTATAAGGGAATTATTTCCCCCTCTAATTACTTATACGACAAAAAAACAATAAAACGCTTTTAATTTTATTGTTTTACACATAGTTTACAAAAAGAAAAACCCTGAGCTTACCCAAGGTTCTACTAAATTACTCTAAAAAGTCAATAGATTCAACAGCATTATCTTGACTAGAATTATTATCATCATACATACTACTTACTTCTTGCAAAATATCTTTTTCATCTTCCAAAGTCTCTACTTCCTCTTCATCATCCTCTTCTACCACTGGCATTTGCTTTGGTGTATAACCTTTACTTTGAACTTTAGTAGTACTATCGTCTCCCTTATTCCATAAACTAATAACTTCATCTTTAATAACATCTACATTAACATATAAATATTGTTGCTCATTTAACAAACTCTCAATTCTATTAGAATAAACTAAGAAATTAACCTTATCAGCAAACTTATTCATATTATCAAAAGCTTTATTATTATTTAATTTATCATGAATAATCTCTAAACTTCTCTCTTCACTAGCCATCTCAGCATTAATATTAGTATGATTAATATCTAAATTCTTAATCTCATCCTTAAATGCTTGAATATCAGAATTATACTTATTCTCTAAGAACTTATCATCAACAATCTCACTTCTTAAATCATTAACACTCTTCTTATAATCCTCTTCTTCAACAATTAAATTAGACTCATTATATAAAACGCTAACTAAATAATCAAGCTTATCTTCCTTTTGATTAATCTCTTTATGAACACCATCATATAACTTCTTAGACTCATCAATCAAAACTCTTAACTCTTCTTTTCTCTTCTCAATACCCTCTAAAGTCTTCTTAAATGTATCTAATCTACTATTATGATATTTCTCCTTTTGAAACAAACTTTGTCTAATCTCTTCACTACTATACTCATTATTCTCCAAATTAGTAGAAGACTCTCTCTTCATAGTAGTATACTTATCCATTAACTCAAATATATTAGAATCCTTAACTTCTCCATTAGTCCTATCATACTCAGTTCTAGCCAAATTAAGAAGTAACTCAAATTGACCATTAACCTCTTCAAAAGACTTATTATCTTTAAAAGCATCAAGTAACTTATTACCTAATATAACTGGATTATTATACTTAACCTCTAAACTAGCATTAACCTCATTAAGCTCATCTTGTAAAACAGCTAAAGTAACCTCATCCTTAGTCTTCATACCTGAATCAAAATAAGCCTTATTAACTATCTTTAAATTCACAAGCTCTAATAACTCATTAACCTTATCAATCTCTAAAGTTAAAATTGCCTTATCGCCAGTAAGCTTACGCTTAGTACCTAACTTAGTATTTTTATCATTTAACTTAGCATCCAAATCAGCCAAACTATTCTTAAGTCCTTTTAAAGTCTCCTCTAAATAAGTCTTCTCATCCTCATCCTTAACTTTCTCTTCCTTATCAACATAAGGATTTGTATCTAAAGTATTCTTTAAAGACTCAATCTCACTCTCCAAATATTTCTTTCTCTCTTCAAGAAAATCAATATCTTCTTCAACTTTCAAATCACTTAACTTATAACCTGCTTTTTTAACTAAAATTCCTATTAAATCTTCCAATGCTCTATAATTCATTTATCTTCACCAATCCAATTCCATTTTATTATTTTCTTCTTTATTTATATCATCATCATCATCATCAGTTAATAAACTGTCAATTTTATCTAAAACTTCTTCATTCTCTTTAATAATTTCTTGTTCTGTACTCTCTAAAGTAGAACTTTGTGGTTGTTCTTCCTTTTTATCTAAATTACTAGACAAATCTAACTTTTCTAAATCTCTTGAAGCTTTATTTATCTCTTCTTGAAATTCATCTAAAATATCTTTTCTAGAAGACGGTATAACCTTTTCTTTAACCTCTATAACAGGCTCCTTTTCTTCACTATCTTCTATCAAGACTTCTTTCTTATCTTCCTTCTTATCTACAAAAACATTACCGCTACCTTTATTCCATTCCTTAATAAGTTCTTCTTTTACTTTAATAGCATCGACATAAATAACATCCTTTTTATTATTTAATGACTCAATCTCAAGTCTCATAATCTCACTATTATTAACATCAATCATCTTTAAAGTATTATTATCATACTTATTCTCTTCTATCTTAGTATTTATATTATTAAGTTTAGTATTAGCGCGTGTCCTTTCAATCTCAAACTTACTTTTTCTCTCACTAATATTATCTTTACTCTTCTTTACCTCTTCAAGCATACTTTGTGTTTTAGAAAGTAAATCATTTGATTTATCTAACTTCTCTTTTGTCTCAGTCCTTGCAATCTCTAACTTTTGCCACACGTCTGTAGTAACATCACTATTTATAGAAGAATTAACAACTTTATCTATCTTATCTAAATCAATCTTTAACTTAGAAATATATTCTTTTATCTTAGACTCAATACCAACTTCTTTAATCTCTACTTCCCTAAGTCCTGCTAATTCATTATCTAAAGAAGTAACCTCATTTTCTAAAGAAGTTAACTTATTTTCTAAATAAGACTTATACTTTAAATCCATTTCCTTTTCATCAAGATTAGCATAACTAGTATTAGAAATCTTATCATTAAGTTCTTTATATTCCTTATTAAGTTTCTTTAAATCTTCATAAACAGAAGTAACAGTAATATCTTGAGTTCCTTTAAGTGCTAGATTCCCTAAAAGATCAATTCGTGCTTTAACACTATTATAATCTTTTCCCTCCTCATAAGCTTTTAAAAGACTCTTACCAACAATTTCGGCATTATTTTCCCAATTAGCTTGTCTAACTTTTAAATTCTCAATCAGGCTATTTATCGTTTTCTTATCTTTTGAATGTCCTTTTTCTCTAGCTAACTCTGATAAACTATTCTTAGTTTTCTCTAGTTCTACCTCACTATAATCTTTATGAACATCAAATCCAGCCTTCTTGACTAAAAGCTCTACAAGACTAACAACAGCCTCGTAATTTGCATTCATCTCCAACCACCTTATTTTTCTATTAATATAATAACACATGGGTCAAACTTTTACAACATCTTTTTAAAGAAAAAATTACTTTACAAAACAAAAAATATATAATATAATAACAAATCGTGCAAAAAGAAAAGGGGTTTTTATTATGTCAAATATAATTAAAAATTTGCCACACGATACAAACTATCTAATATCTTCTTTTGTATCTAGTGATGGCATATTACATAGAATATATTTATCAAAATCATACTTTACTCTAGGACAAAGAGATCAATACTTTTTAAAACTAATGAGAATTTCGCCTGACTTTGATATGAGATGTGAAGCATACATATATTTTTACATAAATCAAATCAAAAACAGTACTGAATTTATAGGTGCATTTACTGACTATCAAAACAGAAACAAAGGATACGCGTCATTATTATTTTCTAGTTACATAAAACTATGCTTAGACGAAGGAATAAATGAATTCACAACAAACAGAAAACAACGTAAACCTTTCTTATTATATATGCTAAAAACTTACTTTTATGAACTTAAAAACATAAACCTATATGAAGTAAGTCCTAATCTAATTTACATTTGTAAAAAGAATAATGATACAAAAAAATATCTGTTATTTAAAAACAAAGGCCAAGAAGAAACATTTAAACATGGTAAAATAATGGAACACGATAACTACTACATACTAGACTTTAAAGACGAAGACACTATTATCTTAGATAAAATTTTATTATCACAAATATACAGACTAGACCCAAGTAGCCAAACAGAAGCATATCAAAAAAGTATCAGTGTTTTAAAAAGACATATAGACAAGTAACAAAACTACTTGTCTATTTATCTTTCTTAGAAAATCCTTCTAATGCCTTTAAAACTTCAATTGGTAAAGCAAAAATAACAGTATTAGACTGATCACTACTTAAATCATTTATAGTTTCCAAAGTTCTAAGATGTAAAGCTCCAGGTACACTACTTAAATTACTAGCTGCTTTCTTTAAGTTTTCACTTGCCTCAACTTCGCCATGTGCTTTAGTAATAACTGCTTGTTTCTCCCTTTCAGCTTCTGCTACACGCGCAATTACTCTCTTCATTTCTTCTGGTAAACTAATATCTTTAAGTTCTACATTCTCAACTTTTATTCCCCATGGATCAGTTGCATCATCAACAACCTTACATATAGTAGTACTTATCTTATCTCTTTCACTAAGTAACTCATCAAGACTAACAGAACCAACAGTATTTCTCATAGTCGTTTGTGCAAGTTGACTAACAGCATAATTAAAATGTTCAACTGCAAGAATAGCTTTAGAAGCATCAAATATTTTATAATACAAAACTGCATTAATTTTAACAGACACATTATCTTTAGTAATAGCTTCTTGTTCAGGAACATCTACTGCCTTAGTACGTATATCTACTTTACTAAAACTTTCAATAACAGGTAAAACTATATTCCAACCTGGATTCATAATACTATGATACTTTCCAAACCTAAACTTAATACCTCTTTCATATTCATTAATTTGCTTAATTGAAGTTACGAAAAACACAATAGCCAAAACAATCAAAATCATAATCACCTCACTCACCTCCTTCTAATTTATCTTGAATATTTACATTACTAATAGAATCAAATCTTTTTGTAATTTTATCAGTAGTAATGTGAATATCTCTAACATCTTTACTAACAGTTTCAATATGTGAACTTAACTTATCCCATCTATCTTTATACCTCAAAAATTCTTCTCCAAGTTTATTAAGTTCACTATGTATAACCCCAGCATACTTATCTCTCTCAATTCCCATCAAAATAGCTTCAATAACAGTAAGAAGTGACATAAGTGTAGTAGGACTTGCAATATAAACATGTTTTTGATAAGCATAATTAACAAGCGCACTGTGATAAGCATTAATCTCAGCAAAAATTGCTTCAGCAGGTAAAAACATAATTGCTTGTTCACTAGTTTCGCCATTAATTATATACTTATTACTAATCGCATCAATATGTTTCTTAACATCAAACTCAAATAATCTTTCTCTTCTCTTTCTTTCTTCTAAAGTAATACCCTTTTCTAACATATACCTATAATTCTCTAAAGGAAACTTACTATCTATACAAATATCTCCAAGAGGTTTAGGTGCATGCACTATAGCATCTGCTATAACCCCTGTACTAAGAGTATATTGTATTTGATAAATTTTATCATTACTTTCTCCAAAAATACTACTCAAAATATGATTTAAATTAACCTCGCCAAAAATTCCTCTACTCTTTTTATCAGTTAACACAACTTGTAAACTAACAATATCATTACTAAGATTATCAATCTTCTTCTGTGCTTCATCAATTCTTGCAAGCCTCTCTAAAACATTATTAAAAGTCTTATTAGTCCTTTCAAAATTAACATCTAATCTCTCATTAACCCTATCATTAATCTCTCTAAGTTTTTCTTCCATCCTATCATTCATATTATTAAAGTCACTCGTTAAAACACGTGAAAAATCTAACTTAAAATCTCCAATTTCTTTAACAATATCAGTCTCTATCTTACTCATAGTTAAAGTAATATCACTTTCATTTACTTTTTTAATTTTAAAAATTAAAACAACTACTAATATAATAATTATAATTAAAAGTAAAATTATTAAATATTCCATAACTACTTCTCCTCTTACTAATAAAACCATTATAGCACACTTCCATTTGCTAATAAAACAACTTTTAAACCATTTACATACAAAGAACAAACTAATCTAACTTTTGCAACAGCTGTTGCAAAATTCAAAAAAACTCTAAAACTAGAGCTTTTTCACAACAAAATGCTAGTCATCAATATCAATATGAAGATTAATATCATCCTCAGTTGGAAGTTCCTTAGTCAAATCCTCAGGTAAATATTTTGAAATTTCATAAGAGCTAACTCCAATAGGTTGGTCTACACCATTTAATGAATATTGGGCTGTTAATTTATCTTTATCTTTGCAAAGTATTAAACCAATTGATGGATTATCAAACTCACCCTTTAAAATATCATTAACAGCATTAAGATAAAAATTCATTTTTCCAACATATTCTGGCTTAAAACTATTTGCTTTTAACTCTACAACAACATAACATCTTAACTTCAAATGATAAAACAATAAATCAATAAAATAATCCTCATCCCCAACAGATATTTTATACTGATTTCCAACAAAACTAAATCCATTCCCTAACTCTAATAAAACATCACGTATTTTCTCTATCATAGCATTTTCTAATGTCTTTTCTTTATAATCCTCTTTTAAAGTTATGAAATCAAATATATAAGGATCCTTTACTATATTATTTACTAAATCACTATTAGGACTTGGTAATGTAATAGCAAAATTATTAGCACTTTTTCCTATTCTTAAATGATATTGACTGTCAATTTGGTGAAGCAAAACACTTCTGCTCCATCCATATTCTAATGTAGCTTTAGCATAAAGTTCACGTATTTCCTTACTTTTAAACTTTTCAATTAATAATAAATTATGACCCCAAGGCAAATTAGTAACAAGTTGTAACATTTCCTCATCATTTTTATATTCATCATAAAACAACTTCATATAATTTAAATTTCTTTCAGAAAAGCCTTTCATATAAGGAAACTCTAATTTTAATTCTGTAGAAATATTCTTTATAAAATTTTGACCATATTCATTCTTTTCAGAAATAATTTTACCCAACCTAAAATAAAGCATTATTAAATTTTTATTAGCCTCTAACATTGTTTTAGTTTGACTATTCTTAATTTCATCTTTTATATTTGAAACTACTTCTTTAAAATCATTTTGTAACATTTTAATCATCCCCTCATACAACTATTATTATAAGTTCATTTCTAACAAGATATTTTTATTATATCACATTAATATTTATCGTACAAGTGTTTTTGTTATTTTTTAATTAAGGCAATTTCGCCATAATTAAAATCAACCATAAATTCAGCAATCAAATTTTGTCTTAACAAAAAAATAACTTAAACCTAAGTTATCTTATCTTAAACTTCTTAGAAAGCATAAAACTAATTAAATAAACAACAACTAATATAACACCAACCCTAACTAATATAATAGGATTCTTTAAACTATCAATTAAACTAGTACCAATATAACCCCAAAAATACACAAGTGAAACTTTACCAATAACTAAAGCAAGAAAAAATTTTTTAAAATCAACTCTTGAAATACCTGAAGCAATATTAATAAGAAAAGCAGGTGTAAAAGGAATAGCAATAAGCGTAACTAAATTTGCAAAACTAATATTACTAACTAAATCTAAAAACTTACCTAACTTATCATTACTCTTAAATCTATTATATAACCTATCTGAAACACCATTTCTAAATATATAATAAGACATCACACACCCTATAACGGTACACACCCAAGATATAATAAACCCTAAAAAATTACCAAAAGTAATAAAATTCAAAGTAATAAAAACAGAAAGCGGTAAAATAGGAATAATAGACTCAAACAAAATAAAAACACACCCAAGTACTGCTCCAAAACTTCCTAACATTGCTAATAAATTTGTAATTAACGAATCAATTGCTTCAAATATTTCCATAAATAAAATTACCTCTTTATCAAATACAATTATAAACTATTATTTCTAAATTTCAAGTAATATCACATCATACCCCAAATAACTAAGAACCATAACTGCTCTTTTACTTAACTTTCCACTCTTACAATAAATATAATACCTACTATTCTTATTTAAATAACTTCTATAATTTTGTATCAAATCATCATAAGGAATATTAATTGAATTATTAATATGACCTAATCTATAACTGTAACTATCTTGTACATCTATTATTTTTACACCTCTTTTAAATTTTATACTATCATACTTAACAGAATTCATAAACATCACCAATATATAATATGAAAAAAAGAAAAATAGTTCACATCTAATGAACTATTCATCATCCCCAAAAAAGTCATCAAAGAATTGATCATCTGTAATATTATTATCAACAATAATACTATCAGCATCGATATTAATCTTAGGTTTTTCTATCTCTTCTTTTACAACATCATCCTCTATCTCACGAGCAGCTTTCATAAATTCCTCTAATGCTTCATTTGACTCTTCACTTAACTTTGATTCTTCTTCTCTTCTTCTCTCTTCTTCTTCCTCTTTTTCAAGTTCTTGAATCTTTAAATCAATTCTCTTAATCAAATCATCAACATCAACAACTGTAGTTTCTTCATTCTTAACCTCTTTTGGTGGTACACTACTTAAAACATCAGGGCCTTTCTCATCTACTACACTACTAACTATATTATCTTTATTCATCTCTTCTTGCTTTTCTTCCTCCAAATGCTTCTCTCCTAATTTAAAATCTTCATACTTTTTATCAATTAACTTTTCAAAATCGTTAACTTCATCCTTAGTAGTACCCTCATTCTTTAGTCTTTCCTTTTCAAGTCTCTCCTCTTCTTCCAACTTAGCAATCTGAGCATCTATCTTCTTAACCAAATCATCAACACTACTAGAAGATGCTTCACTACCACCACCAAATGGAGGAACAATTCCAAATGGAGTATTACCACTAACATTACCCCTATTAGTTGTAGGCATACCAAATGGTGACACAAATGAATTAGGCGCACTAGTATCTCTATGTTCATCAACAAACTTTTTCAAATCAAAAGTCTTAATCTCTCTAAGTTCACGTGTAGGATAACCACTCATTGTCTCTTTATAACCCCATCCACCAGCTTTAGTAATTTCAAAACTTGTAGTATGCTTTGTCTTAAAAGGTTGATTTCTCCATCTTTTAATAATCATCTCAAATTGTTTCATTTGTTGTAAATCACTAACAGTAACTAAAGGTCTAATTGGAGGTTGTGGTTTATCTTTTTCTACCTTAGGTTTCACATCTCCCAAAAGCTTACTAATCTCTTCAAGTGCACTGTATTCAGTAGTAATCAAATAAAACATATTACCACAGTTACCCTTAATAGTCTCAGCAACTTCTTTTCCATAAACTTTATTAAGTTGACTAAAGTTTTGAATAGCAAAATTAAACCTCATATTTCTACTACGTGAAGCAGTAATCATTGACTCAACATCCTTTAAAGCAGGCATATTTGCAAACTCATCAAGAATAAAATTAGTTCTAACCTTAAGCTTTAAACTCTCTTCCTTTTGTGCTTCATCAATCAAACACTCATAAACTTGCTTAACAAAAATAGTAGCAAGAGCATGGTATGTAGTCTTCTCATCATGTACCTTTAAAAACACAGCAGTTGGTTCTTTACCAATCCTAGTAACATCAAAATCAGTATAACTTAACATCTCAGCTAACTTAGGACGAGAAGAAAATATTCTTATCTTTTGTCTAAAAGTAGAAGTTATACCACCCTTAGTATCAGAAGGCGCTGTAATAGTTGCAGCAGCACTAATATAAGCACTTGATAACTCACCCTTTAACTTAAAATACTCTTGATCATACTTTTTAGCACCAATTCTCTCTTCTCCAAAAGTACTCATAGCATTAATACTATTTAAATTTACCTCATCTTCACTTGATGCATCCTCAAAAAGTCCAAGAGCAAGACCAGTAAAATAGTCAGCAGCACTCTTTTGCCAGAAAGGATCATTATTATTAGAATCAACTAAAATATTTAAAGCTAGGTCTTCTAGTAATTCCATTGCTTTATCTTCTTTACCATCTTTATAATATCTATAAGGCAAACTAAGTGGATTCCATGCACTACCATGTTCTGGATCACGGAAATTTATCAAAATAACATTATACCCACGCTCTTTAAGCATATTAGCATTATGTTCATAAATCTCTCCCTTAGGATCGGTAACAATCATACTCTCTCCACTCTTACCTAAAATCTTAACAAGTGGATCAATAATAGTCCAAGTTTTACCACTACCAGATGCACCAATAATCAAACTATGATTTTCTCCATCATCAACATATGCTTCTTTTTCATTAATAATAATTGGAATTCCAGCAGACTCATACTTATCATCTTTAAGCACTATTTTTTTAACATTATAAGCTTTCTTCATCTCGTCTTCTTTCATCCATCTTGCCCATCCTGCTTCATCCTTATCTTTCTTTTTACCAAAACCAAAGCCTTTCTCTCTATCAAAGAAATAACTAGAACAACTCATAAAAATACCAATAAGTGCAAACAAATACAAAGTTAACGTAGAAACAATAAAATCAACTGTAAATGCTGGAAATGGATTAAAACCCCATAACCTATTTTCATGTGCTAAATAATATAAATTTAAAACCCCTATAGCAACTAAATATAATAAAAATATACAAAATATTAAAAACATTATTGCATCCTTAGGTTTAGCAACAAATTTTAATTTAATTTTATCCTTAATTTTATCTTTCATAGTGCACCCACTTCTTTCATTAAAAATTATACCAAAATTATTAATAAAATACTAGAACTAAACGAAATAAATTCCGCCAGATAACCTCACGATTATCTATTTCTGCTTCATAGAATTTTACTTCTCCACAGACCATACTTCCCCTA
>CANQQR010000007.1 GCA_947626035.1 uncultured Bacilli bacterium
GGAGGTGTTTCTGAAGTTGTAGTTGCTATACCTATGTATTTTGTATCTTCGGTAGGTATATCTACCATCGGACTTCCAGTTTCATTTACTGAATATTTAACATGTAAATATGTAGACTGACCATTTTCCCCAGGTGGTCCTTGTAATCCTTGTGCACCATCTTTACCGTCTTCTCCCTTAGCTCCATCTTCTCCTTTTTGAACTAAAGTAATTATTACTTTCTTTTGTAATGTATATTTACCTGACTCATCACTATATTCAAAAGTAAGAACTAACTCGTTAGAAATACTAGGTATAGCTATAGAATTATCAGTTGACACTTTGATATCATTTTCTGTTGTTTCTATTGTTAAGCCATCTATTTGTTCTTTTAATTTAGGTGTAACAAATACTTGCTTACCTTTAAAATAAGAATAGTGATTAATTAAAAAATCCTTTGTTTCCAAAGGAATATACCCTTTACAAGGTATAGTTAAATTATATACATCTAAATCTGTACTAAATAAATCTATACTTTCTGATAGTTCTTTAACAGAATTTTCAGTATTAGTAACACTTTCTTTTATACCGTCAACTGTAGTTTCAACCTCTGTCATTTTTTCTGTAGTTTCATCAACTTGTTTTACCAAAGCGTCTATTGTTTGATTTTGCTTATCAACGATTATATAAGCTTCATTTATTCTTCTATCGGTTGTGTCTAAAGCAGAATAATTTGGTACACTTTCTTCTGGTTTCTCAGTATAAATTGACTCTTGATAGCCATCAGTAAATTTTTCTTCATTATTAAAAACATATGAATTATAAATTTTTTCGCCAGTACTAATCTCTATTTGGTCTAACGGATTAAATCCACCATAACCTATTAATTCTAAATCAAAGATATCATATTCTATTCCATAAAGTGCATCATATATTTCTTGTAAATAATCCACTCTATTATTATCATTCATTAGTTGATTATCTAATATTTTAAATTCATTCCATTCAGTTAAAGACTCATCTCTTTTGTATATAGAATCACTTTCTCCACTTCTTGATAAAATTATGGAATTAATTGGACCAAAGTGTTCTCCTAAAGAAATATTTTGATTTTTCAAAATATCATCATCTATTTTTATTGGAGAAGTTCCTAAAATACATTTTTTTATTTCATTATCTTCTAGTTCAAATAAAGTTGCTGTTGCTTGTCCTATATCTTCAAAAACACTTCTATAAGTATAATCAATTCCATTATAGATATCTCCTAACATTATTCTTTCTCCATTGGGTAAAGTCTTTATGTTTGTGGTAAATCCACACTTAGTAACCAATGCTATAAAAAAATTGTACACAGTAGTAGGAAATTCAATTTCTAGTGGTTCATAAGGAACCATGGTTTTAATAAATCTATCATATAATTCATATGAATAAGTTTTAGTATCAGCATTATATGTCGGATTTTCTTTAAAATAATAGGGTCCTATAGTTTTTGTAGCGCTATCATTTCCATAGCTAACTGTATTTTCAAAATAGATTTCTGTATTAGGTATTAATTCTTTTATTTCTAAATTTAATCCCCTCATAACTGTTCCAATTAATGAAGAATTAAAAAAAGGAGATGCTGTAATATCTTCTGTTATTTCTTTTTTGGTATCAGATACAAAATAATATATTTTTGTAGATAATCTTTTACCTGCTTTTTGCATTAAAACATTATAATCCTTTACATATCACTCCTTTTTGATACAGCTTTTAAACTAAAACTAAAAGACGGGTATCTTTTAGTTTTTTTGTTTATTTCCACTTCTATAGTTGTGCCATAAAAACTTCCTACCTTATTTTTGCCAGTTTTAGTATCAAGAAATGAAACATTTTCAATAATAGGAACTTCTATATAGTTTCTTATTTTAGTTAATTCTTCTTGTGTGGTAGTTCCAACCGTAACATTTAAATTATCAAAATACCCTACAAATGTACCGGAAAACTTCCCACTATTGGAATTTCTCCCAGCATCACTACCCCACGTAGGTTCTACCGCGTGTTTTACTTTTGTTACTTTTGGTAATGTCATTAAATTACAAGCCATATTAAAAACCTCCATTTCTTGCAAAATTTTTATTATTTCTTATTGCTTCTAACCTTTTATTTAATACTCTTCCGTCTATAGTGTTTGTTAAATCTATATTTAAAGTTATCCACTTTCCAATTTCTTCGCCTAACCTTCTCATGGTATCTTCATTTGTAAGTGGTAAAACGCCCTCTGCTCCTTTTTCTCCAGCAATAGCGCCACCTATATTAACGCCTGTTTTTGGAACATCTACAATACCACCGGTTGCAAGTCTAGGTACAAATCTTTCAATAGTTACCTTTGGAAGTTTTGGTATGTCTACAAAAGGTATTTTATTAACAACTTTAAGAAGGTCATTTATTGCCCCTATAATCAATGTGTTTATTAAGTATTCAATTCCTGATATCAAGAAATTAATTAATTTAGTAACTGCTTGAATAGCATTATCTACAAAATTGTTGATTGCTGGTCCTAGTTGATTTATAAAATTAATAATAGATTGTAAAACGCTATCTACTAACGATTTAGCTGTGTTCATTATTTTTACAATAGTATCTCCAACGGTTTCTATAACATTAGAAATTCCAGTGAAAATTTTTGTGAACAAACTACCGATTGAATTTACAATTGGAGGTAAATTTTCTCCTAGTGCATTAATAATTTTATCAATACCGTCATAAATAGTATTTAATAATTTTATTACAAATGGACCTATATCATTTATAAATTTAGAGCATGCGTCTAAGATTGTTGGTAATGTATTTGCCACGACTAAAAGTATTGCTGATATTGAAGCCACTAATACTGCTAATCCGCCCATTGCTAATGGGGTTTGTAACAATTGTGCCGCTAAAGTTAAGGCTCCTATCAATGCAATTAATGATTTTACAACGTCTCCTAACATCGTTCCAACGTCGCCGACTTCTAATCCTGTTTTGCCCATTGTTTTTAATAGTTCATTAACCAATAAAATAATCGCAGCAAATCCTGCAAATATTACAGCGGCTCCGGCTATACTTTGCCAGCTTGGTTCCATTAATGACATTACACCTAGTAATACTATAAATGCACCAGCTAACTCTCCTAATATTATGCCTAGTAATCCAGCGACTTCTCCTAAAGTCATACCACTTTTGCTAAACGATTCTATTAAGCCTGTTATAGATTCTATAACTAAAGCTATACCACCTAATATTGCGATTGCTTCTGTTGCTTTACCTAAAGCATCGAAAAATCCAGTGAAATCTACTGTAGCACCACTGGTAGCTTTACCTAAATTTTTTATAAGGTTAATTATGTTTTTCAATATTAAAAATCCTGCTAAAGCACTTACAACTATTAGTATTCCACCTTTTACAGGACCGTATTTTTCAATAATATCTTGAAAGAATTTAATAATAGGTTTACAAAAATCAGCAAAATCTTGTAACCATTTTGGAATTTCTATATCATCTATTCCGGTTAAATCAATACTAGGTCCAACAGCACTTGCTCCAGCACTTTCGCTTGAACTATTATCTTCTAATTTGTTTATTTCGTCCCAGCCTGCTAGAGTTTTATCTGCGTCTTTTATATTACTAGCAATACCAGCAGAAGATTTTTTCATGTCTTGAAATTGTTTAGCACTGACGAATAAATCGTTACCAAACCATGCTTTTGCAAGATAATTGATATATGAAAGTAATGTAGCTACTAAGCTTATTATTTTTTCAATTATAGGTTCTAAAACTTTAGCTAGCGCATACATAATATATTCAATATTGCTTGCCATTTCTTCATTATATTGCGTTAGTGTACTCATTGCTCTTCTTACAAGTGTGTATGCCGACCTAATACCAAAAATAGCTAATGTCCATTTTCCAACTTTCGAAATTATATTTGTTAAACTTTTTTCAGTCTTTGGAAGTTCATTATTAGCTGTATTAGATAACTTTTTATTCATTTCGTCTATGGATTTATTTATATTACCTTGTTTTGTTTGATTCTTTGATAATTGATTTTCAATTTTTTCCAATTGATATTCTGCTTTTGAAATAGAAGTTTCCATCTTTAAACCTAAATTAGAAATTTGGTTGTCATATTTAGTATTTATTTTTAATTCTTTTGTACTATCGATATTGCCCCATGAATTAGTATTAGCTTTTATTTCTAAATTTCTTTGTCTATTTATTTCGTCTACTTTTCTTTTATATTCTGCATCATCTAAATTTAATTTAGCTTCTATTTCTAATTTTTTATTACTTAATTTTGTTTCTTCTTTTTTTAGTCCTTTCATTTCGCTTTCAAGCTCTTTTAGTTTTTTGATTGCATCTTTTGTTTGTGCTTTAGTATTTATATATAAATGTCCATCTTCCTTTTACGTCACCTCCTCATTTTCAATTGTTCCTCCCAATATTTATCTAACTCTAATTCTCTTTCAGTTTTTTCTCTCTTTAATTCAACCTGTTTTTTGGCTTTTTCCCAACGCTCTCTTTCTTTACCTTTTTTACCTGATAATGGTTCTTCTCTTATCATACGCACTCTATTTAAAATACTATTTTCAGTTAATCCTTTTAACAAGTCGTAAAAGCACCACCAATGCATTTCAACTTTATCTAAATTTATGCCATAATCACTCATGAAACTTGCTTTAATGTAACCCTCATCTTGTTTAAAATTCATTGATGGTTCTTCATTATCTGTACTTTCATTATCTTTTCCACACTGTAAATATTTAACAATAAGTTTTAACATTTCTTCTGAATGCTCTGAATTATCTAATCCATCATTACCAAGTAATAAATATATTATAGCTAACGTCTTTTCAAAAGAACCTATTGTAGTGTCTCTATAGATGTCATCACATTTTAATGCGATTCTAAAATCTGTATTTATTTTTAGTTTTTTTCCAGCGACTTCAATATATTCTGGGTATTTATTCATCTTTTAAGACACTTTCATCTACTGTTTTATACTTTTCTTGTATTTTTTTCTTTATATTTTCAGTATGCATTTTAATTTCAGGTAATATTGGTTCAAACATTTCGGCGAAATCATTAAACATAGTTATATATCTTGACTCTCCAAATATTTTATTAATACCGTCTTTTCCTAAAAATAAGTTTAAAGCTACTTCTAATTCTTTATAATATTCTTCGGTTGCTTTAATTTTCGCTTTTGTGTTTTCGCTAAGAATTTCATTTTTATTCTTTGAATCTTGTTTTTTATCAATCACTGTTAATTGATTTTTATATTTTTGAATTGCTTTTTTAGCACTTTCTATAGCTTTACTATATTTATCAGGTAAAGTTATATCTTCTAAATCAAATTCAATAAATATTTCATTACCATTCTCATCAACTTTTGCTATTCCGTTTTCGTCTTTAATTCCTATCTTTAAAGTATCTCTCTTTTTTAATTCTATATAATTTTCCATCTTTTTTCTCCTTTATATAAAAAATAAGGGTGGTAACTTTTTACCACCCTTATTTGCTAGGGCTTAATGTTACCCCTGTTAGTTCTAATACCTTATTAGCTTTATCATTTTTTAGTGTTATAGTTTGAGTATTAGAATGTAATTGAACCACTAATATTCCTGTTTCATCTAAAGTTCCTGAACCTTTTGTTGTTGCTTCCGATAATTCCCATTCAACAGTATCTCCTTTAGTAGCTTCATCACATTTAATCGCTAAAAAGTTACCTTTAGCATTTTTGCTAAACTTGGGAAAACTTTCAACATATTTAGATGTACCAGTTACTTTAGTATCATTAATTTCAACTTCTTGTAGTGTACTTACATCTATTCCTAATACTTCGCCCTCTGGTAAAGTTATTGTTACCGTTTTTGAGGGCTCACTAGGGTGTTACATCAGCGGTAAATGTAGGTACACCCTCTACAAGTGTAACAGTTCCGTTAATTGGGTCTCCGTTTACATTAATCTTAAATCCGATTGTTGGTGTTGCCCCGCCGTCACCACCATATGAACTAATACTAATCGAACAGTCAAATTTTTGTGCTTTAAACTTTGTCTCCTCTGTTACCATATATTTATCTACTAAAAGTACTGTAGTTTCAGCATCAGTTCCTGTAGCTAACTTTAATCTCAAATCATTTATAAAATCATAAATAGGGTCTCCAAAAATACATTTCATTTCTCCGTCTAATGAAACAGCATAACTATCTATAGTAGTTGTTGCATTGTCATGAATAATGTAAGTTTCACTTGTTTCACTAGCTTCGTATGAATATGAACCACTTGTCATACCATTACCAACTAAACCCCATTTTTCTACTTCTTTCCCTGGGTCAGTATTTAAAAAAGCCATTATTTCTGTTCTTTTTACAAATCTTGTTTTATTTTCCTTTATTTATTCCTCCTTTTAATATAAATAAATTTACAACTTATTCGATAAATTGCTTCATCTGCTTTTGTTGCATAAATATAGCCGTTAGTTTCTGCACTAATGGCTATAGGGTCTATTCCCTCTATTTTAGGGAAGATTTTATTTTCATTTTTTTCTTCTAACCAATTTCTAAAGTTCTCAAAGAATAGTGAATTATTTATATTGTTCATTAATTCTTCATTCCAATAAAATTTAGCATCAAAATTAAATAAGAATTGCATTTCTTTATCGCCATTTAAATAAGTATTTATAACTGGTTTATAACTCGATGCTTCATTTACTGAATATGCTTTTACTTTATCTACTAAGTAATTTACATTAATAGATACAAACTCATCTAAATATGGACAATCGCTTATGTACTCTCGTATTTTTTCAATCATTTACTATCTAGCTCCTTTTGTGCAGCATTAACTATATCGTTAAAATTTTCTGACACTGTTCTTTCTACAAAATGTGCTCCTCTATCAGGACCACCGCTATAATTTAGTTGTCTATCACTTGGGACTTTTGTTGTATTTGGTCTGCTCCAAAAACCGTAATTTTCATTATAAAATGCGCCTTTTCCTGTAATAGGGTCAACATATAATGTTCCCTCGTTCATATAGTGTGCATAAGGCGTTTCTACTGTTACAAGTCCGCCCCTTGGATTTCTAGTATTAGCTATTAATATTCCACTATCTTGTGGCATCTTCTCTCGCATAAAACGTATAAATTCGCTATCGATTACGTTTTGAACACTTCCGTTTTCATCAAGACCTAATTTTTTCAAAATCTTTTCTTGACTTGGTAAGAAAGCTTTTATTTCAAATTCCATTTATTCCCCGCTTACTTCAATATGTTGCATATATAAAGAACCATAATCTTTAATAGCAATATTAGTTATTTTCATACATTCATATTTTGATTTAATATCACTAATACTATTTATGCTATCTACTAAACCTTTTATTAAGTAATCATCATTTTGCAATGTCCAACCAATTCCGTTTTCTTGAAATTCAATAGGATTTTTATAGTTAGACAACTCATCATTAAAAATCATAACTTTAAGTCCATCTGATTTAACAATTTCAGTATTAGATATATTTATACCATTATTAGAACTCCAAAAACCTTTTACATGGCTTATTTTATATTCATTTGCTTTTGTTTGTTTATTGTACCATTTGTTAACAACTGTAATATCTTTTAAGATATTATTATTCAACATAAGGTACCCCAGCATATAATAAACCAGTAAAAAACAAACAATTATATAATTCATCTAATATTTGACTATCTACATATTCGTTAGAAGTGAATTTTTCTAAGTCTCCGATGGAAGTGTTAGCATAATTTATACTATAATCTCCCACTTTCTCACTAGAAATTTGACTATTTTTTCCATTAATTAATGATTGTAGTCTTTCTTTATTTAGAATTTGGTTATATAAAATTTCAGCTACTAAGCAAGTAGCATTTTGTACTTCGCTTTTAAAATTAGAAATATCTCTATTAAAAATAGCATTTCGCACTTTACTACTTGCTCTTGTAGCTAAAGTATCAAAGTTGTCTTTTGGAATTGAAGTTCCTTTAAAAGTATTGGTGTAATATTCATAATCAATATAATTATTCATTTAAACACCTCACTTTTTATTTAGACTGCTTCACTTGCTGAAACAGTTAAGCTTAATTCCCCGCTACCTGTTTTTTGTTTACTATCAGTAACTTTAATAGTAGCTGAGTATGTTTTTTCAGTCAATTTAGTTTTAACTTTTACGTTTCCGCTAGTATCAACTTCAAAACTATCTTTATCAGTACCCTCTACTTCATAAGTAAATGGTGCTGTTCCTCCAGTAACACTAACTGTTGCTACTGTTTGTCCAACTTCTACTTGTGGACTATCAGTTTTTAAATCTTCTTGTGAATTAGTTACTGTTACTTTTGTTATTTCAGGGTCAACCTTACTCACTTTTTTTTTTACAATAACAGCTTTAGTGTTAGTAACAGTATCAGTGTATACCATACGTCCTTGTAATGCACTAGCACCTATATGTTTACCATCACTTAAATTATTGATAGTTGGATTTACTTTCCATTCATCAATAGCTTGACACCAGTCAATACCATAGATAATATATTCAGCTTCCTCCTTACCATCGGTTAAGTCTTGAACTATTACATTAACACCGTTTATTTTACCTACTACACCATTACGCGCTAATTCAGCACCGATTTGACTTGATGTATTAGAATATTTTTGGTCTGTTAATAGTAATGTTTCAGTTTCATAACTAATAGCAACATACATTCTTTCTTTTGGTACACCCATTTTTGCTAATACTGCTATATCTTTTACAATATTAGAATACACGTTTTGCTCTGTACAATCTTCTTGTGTACTTGCTGTACCTTTAAGCAATGCTGCTATTGCACTCTTTTCAAGTGTTGATGCTATTACATATGCACCACTTTCTAATCTTTGTGCTACTAGGTTATCTGGTACAGCTGAAGCTTCGTAACCATCGATTAGTTCATTAATAGCTTTATGATTATCAACTGGAATGTTTAAATACTCAGTTGCACTTTGACTTAAATCAGTTCCTGATTTTACATCGTAATCACTTATTTTAACGTCCATTTCCCTTTTAGGAACCTTAACAGCACCTGCTGTTGGACGACCCTCATAATCTTTACTAAATGTATTTCTTATTTTTAAACTTGGTCTCATTAATTTTACGATAGCGTTAGCATATCTTTCTTGTCTTTCATGAGTACCATTTGCTCCTATTGCGTTTGCCTTTAAAATCACTCTCCTTTACTAAAAGGCTTCTGGGTGTTTTGCTTTTAATATTGCAAGTACACCGTCCTCTTCTGCATTTGGAATCTTTTTTACACCTACACCTGTATTATTTGTAGTAGTAGGTTCAGTTTTAAGATATTTAGGGTTTTCTTTTAAAAACACCTTTAAATTATCTTCAAAATCCCCCTCCATTTTTGATACTTTAAAAACTACATAATCCACGTCTTCTGCATTAACACCACTTTTTAATACTTGATTTTCTTGCTTTAATGAGATATTTTCGTTTGTAGTATCAGTAAGTTTTTGATTAAACTCACTTTGTTTTTGAGTTTCAGTTTTTTGACTTTCTTTCCAATCATTAAATGCTTTTAGTTCTTCCTTACTTGGAACTTTTTTACGTTCTTTAGCAAGCATTGCATTTACTTCTTCTTGAGTAAAAGTCTTAACCTCTTCTCCCTCAGTTTTATTTTCTGTTTGAGTAACAGCTCCCTCAGTTTTTTCTTTTGCTGGTTCAGTTTGAGTAACTGGTTCAGTTTCTTGTTTATTTTCCATTTTTCCTCCATTTTTATTAAGGGTAACAAAGTAATTCCCTCGCCTTAATCTCTTTATTGTCTAACTAAGTAAAAGACATAATAAAAACCCGATATTTCTATCAGGTTATTTGTGCTATCTTATAAGCACTGCACTAACTAATAAAATTTCGATTCCATTCCGCTATAAAGTATTCTATATCATATGTTCAAATACTTCCTTATAGGGTTCTACTACTCATTGTACTTTTGAGACCTCTCTTCATTAGTTAGTACACTACTTACAAAGTAGTGCATAATAAAAGCACTCTATTTATTTTTGAGTGCTTTGTTCATTATCATCATCTCTTATAATATTGTCATCTGGTAAATTTATGTATTCTTCATATTTTTTTCTTATCTCTTCTGGTACATCTTTCTTTAATTCATCGCAACATTTTTCTTTATTGAAAACTAAATACGGTTTTAACACTTTATATAATTCAAATGCTTTTGGATTCATTTTATCACTCCTTTATCTTTTAAATATTCTCTCATAGCATTTCCTAATTCATTAGTTTCTCCAAGTTCCATATTAGCAAAGCATTCGGCAAAAAATTCTTTTGGATTATTATCTTTTCTACCATATAAACTAATCACTTCTTCTAAATCTATATTAGGATTATTTCTTTTAGCTATTGCTATTATATCATTTTTTACTTCGTTAGCAAAGTTAGTATAACCAATGCTATTCCCATTCGGAAAATTATCTTTAAATAATTTCATCTCTAATGTATGTCCAAATTCATGTGTCATTGCATATATATCATAATTTTCTTTTGCACATGGCATAAACCATTTTTCATTTACCATCTCATCTGTACATTTAATCAGCACATCTTTATTATAAAAATATTTAAAAGAGGAGTTAATATTTAAAAAATCCATTTCTTTATTATAAGAAATAGCACCAATATATTCATTTGTATTCTTAACATAATATGTGGCATTTTGATTCTTATAAAAATCAATTATATTATATTTCTCACTTAATTTATTTATTTGATTAACATTTCTTTTTAATAATTTACTATCCATTTTACTCAATGAGTCATCAGCTATTATTCCAGCAGAGTTCAATGTATCAACTATATATTTACTAGGCTTTAAATTTACTTTGGTTTCTTTATAACCATTTACATATTCTCTAGTAAAATCTCTTTTTAAATTATTTTGTTCTGTAAATTCTTTTGTTCTTAGTTGCCACTCTTTTGTCTTATATTTTGCTTTAGAATATAATTCTAAATCTTCACTAGATTTAAACATCTCAGCTTTACGTTTCCATTTTCTAGTTCCCCTTTCCAAGTATCTTTGGTGTTGTGATAACTTATAAGCTTTTGCTGTTTCTTCTTGTGTATATTTTTTTAATTCATTACCTTTTTTATCTCCGTAATATGGTTCAAAGTAATGTTTACAATTTATTCCTCCTAGTCCGTCTACTTCTCCGTAGTGTGTCACTTCTATTAAGTCTTCGCGCTTTATAATAGTGCCTTGCCAAGGGAAGTGATTAGGTCTACACGCTAGATGTTCACTTATTTTTATATATTCACATTGAAGTTCATTTGCTACTTCCATGTTTATATTATTGCTTAATTGTCTAACTGCGGTTAATGTTTCACGTCTTACAGTACCCTCTATATCATAATTTCTAATTCCTACTATATTACCGTTTTCGTCTGTTGTTTGATAAGTCAAAGTGGTTAGTCCTTTATTAGATAAATCATTAATTGCTTCTCTTATTGCTTCTTGGTATGAGTGAGTTCCCATTGATGTTTTTAAATATGTGCTCTCTACGATGCATAAATAAGCGTTTCTAGTCGATAAATCAATTTTACTAGACATTTGTATGAACTGATTATTTAATTCGTTATACGCGAAATTAATCATGTTAGAAATGGTGTAATTATTTTTTAATATGTCTGGATTAATTTTTAGTTGCTCATCTTCAAATAATCTTCTATACTTTTCATAATTAACAACTTGTATACCAATATCATTTAAAGCTTGATAAACTTTATCACTGGTTGTTTTTGTTGCTCTTGCTATATACTTAACCACTTCATCATTAAACAATCCCATTTCTTCTAATTTCTTTATTCTCCAGTAATCGCTATTTAAGAACTCTTCTTTAACTGAAAAATGACTTGCTATTATATTTAGCAACTCATTTTCAATGTCTTCATACATATTAGTTAATGGTTTTATTGCTTTTTCAATTTTTTCGTCCATAGTAGACCACCTACTCTGTCATATCAAATTCACTTCCATCAGTTATTGTTTGATTTTGGATTTCTTCATTCATTTTAGTAGCAAATTCTTGTGCTTCCTCGTCAGTCATTTTATAAACCCTTTTATAATATTCTGCTTTACTAATTAATTTAGAATTGTATTCACTCATAGCTTGTTGTCTTATCTTGTCAGTGTCTTCTATAATACTGTCGTCTGGATTAATACTTACTGTTTTATATTTTATATTTTCCATCTCACATACAGTTTTTATTAACTCTTCTAAACAATTGTAAATAGGGTTTTGATGATGTACTTTAGTTCTATATGTATCAGAATTAACGCTTATTACTTCTGTAGCGGTCTTAACGCTAGTTCCATCAAATTTATAATAATTACTTCCTAATCCTACATTAGAACTTAAATAATTGAGTTCCGCGTTTATTGCGTCCACGTGTTCTTTTGTTCTTAACTCAAAATTAATGTCTTTAATTCCGTCTTGTTCCAAACCATTTACCGCTACATATACTTCGTCGTTCATATCAAAATATGATATAACTTGTTGGTTACCGTTTTTATCTACCCCAGTAACTTGTCCTTTTATCGCAGCACGTGGAACTATGATTCTTCTTTTTCCTGTAATAAATTCTCTATCAAAACTATCATACTTAGTATCTATCGCTTTAAACTTGTCAAGTTGATTTGCTAGAACAGAAATACCAAAAGGACTTCCTGTATCTAAATTATTTGCAATAGGTAACTTCCATACTTGAAATCTTGGACAAGAAGTGGGTATTATTTCAGTTTCTTCGACATTTGGAAACTTTGTTTTAAAATCAATATTCTTTCCTAATTCAGTATCTGTAGTTGAACAATATAATTCATTTGTTTTTCTATATTCTCCGTTTTCATATTCATGATAAGTTAGTAATGTATAGTATTTTTTATCTTCAATAGTTCTACTAATAGTTACAATACCATTTATGTAATTATTAGTATATTTGTATGGTAAAACAACATCTCCATCAATATAATCAATAATTGTTTTTTCGTCTTTTTTATATTCAACTGTAACCATAGTACCTAAAGCATATAACTTTTCTATAAACATTGGAAAATTTATTTGAAAATCATTTTCTTTACTATTTAAAACCTTTAACAATTGTTTTGTAGCATTAGGTTTATCTAATCTTAATTCTACTTTTTCACTATAAATTAATTTTGAAAAATCTTCACAAAGTTTTTTTGCCATGTTTAAAGTTTTGCGTTCTTTCGTTTCTGTTTTTCCGTCTACTGTCTTAACATTATAAAAATGAAACTTGTTAACATTACCTCGATACCACTGTTTCCAAATTGCCATAAAATCGTAAATATCTCCAATGACAACATTAACATTTTTCTTACTTAGTACTTCTTGAATATTATTGTATAATGTCTTTTTAAATCACTCCTTTATTCCTAATTTTTGTAAATTATCTTTTACCCAGTATTGATACATATCGCATGTATGGTCAGCATAATAATATGAACTATCTTTAGCCCATGTGTTGTAATATTCTTCTGTTAATTCTTTTTCTGTTTTATCTGGAATAGGTTTACCTTTTTCTACACTTCCCTCTAGCCATTGATAATTCTCTATTTCCTTTTTAAATATTTTATTATTGTTATTGTTTAATACTCTTATTTTTCCTTTAGATATAAATTCCTGTGAATAATCTATTAATTCTTCTTTGTCTTTACCTTTATTAACCGGGTGGAAGACTTTACCATAATCTGTGTACAATTGATTTCTCAACGCTCCCTCTGCGCTATCTATTGTTTCGGTATCAATTCCACAATCATACTCTCGTATTTTTGCGGTCTCAAAATTAAATATGTCTCTTGATAATTCACTAGGAGCCTTTTTTATTTGTTTTTCATGAGGGGAATAATAATACAAATCTAATATATAAAAATACCCATCACTTCCCAAACCAATAGCTCCGCAAGTGGTTGCAGATGTTTGGTGCCCTCCATCAACACTGAAATCTATATATAATATCTTAATCTTATTTACTTCTAAATAATTGCTATCAACCCATTCGAATAAATCAGGATTATAAATAAGTCCATCTAAACCAATTACTTCTCCTAGATACATCCACCTGTACCGCTTATTATCGTAAACCTTTAGTCGTTCCGCTTCATCTAAAAACATTTTACCTAACCACTTAGCTGGTACTGTTCTATAATCACTATCAGTTGTCAACACGTCAGGTCTATTTTTCATTTCCTCAACCCATTGATTAACCCAATGAAATTTATTTTTAGGTGGATTATACGAATATAAACTAATAAACCAATCATCATTGCCACGTGAAAATGTAGCTATTATTTGGTCTAGTTCTTCTTTATCTTTAAACTCAGTTGTTTCTTCAAACCAAACTATTTTAATTGGTGTATTTTCGTCTATCATACCTTTTAATTTTTCATAATCGTCTGCTCCAGCGAAATAAATTGTATTTCCATTTAGTAACTTTATTCTCATAGGTTGAACAGTACAATCATAATCGACATTTTGTATCAAACCTAAACGTCTTGCAGCACGTTTTATTTCTTTATAAACACTATCTCTTAATGTGTTTTGATATTTTCTAATAACAATAGCACTACAATCAGTTTCGTTTAAGCAATGAAATACTACTTTTAAAGCATTTTTACTTGTTTTAGTAGAACCTCTACCGCCTTTATCTATTTGTCGTGGTTTTTTTGAATTAAATGTTTTCCAAAATGATGGTGCTATTACCTCTGTGAGTTTTATCATTTACTCATCACCATTTGGCAAATCATTTATTATAGTTACTCTATTTTCAACAGTAGTATCAATAGACTGTTTATCTTGCCAACCGAAATTATTTTTTAAATTGAAAATAACCCCAGTAGCAATACCACTTTTAAATAAGCAACATTCGACAAATTCCTGTACTCTTTCTTTAGCTTTTTTTATAGTGTGGCTAAATTCATCTTCATAATCTTGCTCATACCTTAATAGACTTTTTCGGTCCATGTCTAAATATAAAGCTAGTCCAGTGATAGTATAAGGTCTTTTTTTCTTGTCGCAAAATTCAAAATACTCATCGATTAATTGTTGCAATTCATCTACCGTTTTGTATTTTCTCGGTCTTCCAACTTTTTTATCTTCCTTTGATACCACCTTTCTTTCATATTGGTTGCAGAGACTGGAATTGAACCAGTATCGCTGGCTAAAGAGACCAGTAAGCTACCATTGCTCCACTCTGCGATATTACCCGAAACTTTTTCCAGTATTTATTTAATACCGGAAAAAAAGAACGTATTTCTACGTTCAGAAAAAAGAATAATAAGGGGTTAATTTGTACCATTTAATTGGTACTGTACTAAATATAATCTCACATATTGCTACACACTATATAAACTTTATATAATGCTGTCGACATGTTAGCTTCTGTCTGTTGATAATACTTAGTACATTACCTATTAAGGGTAACCGTGAGAACAAAAATGAAATAACTTAACTAAATTTATTTCATTTTACTCATTATATATCAACAAAAGTGTATAGACAAGGGACACGAAAAGGGCGTCATAAGGACATTTTAACACCCCAATTCATTCAGACTGTCATTTGCAAAGAATAATTTACCTAAATAATTAATAATTCTATCTTTGTTTCTGGTAACAGTTTTGACATCGCAATTAAAATATTCTGCTATCTCTTCTCTTGTTTTTCCATCTCTATATTTCAAATTAATTAATTCATAAAATTTATCAGTATTTAATGTTTGAATAATATCGTTAGCCCATTTTAATTGTGTATCTATAATATAATTTCTTTGTTTCAATTTGCTTATTTCTCTTTTTATTATATCATTTTCATCTTCTTTAGGTGGTACATTATCAGGTATTATATGAATCGCGCTTTGTTTCTTTGATATTCCATATTTTTCTAAATCTTTAATTTTTCTATTATTATGATTAATAGCTTTCTTTAAATCAGGTAATAAATAAAGTAATTGTTCCGTGCGCTTGAATATACTTCTCTTTTCTTTTATTTCAAATCCGTTTTTTCTTAAAATTTCAAATACATTGTTACTACTTATTTTTATTACTTCTTCCATCATAGTATCACACCCTTTTTTTCTTTCATTAATTCGTAAAGCCAGTTACTTAACTTTACCCAACTGTCATAATCACATTTATCATCTGTAATCATTTTATTATTCCTGTCTTCCAAATATTGACTAATGTCACGTAACATAACTGTACATACCCTTTGACTTATCAAATCTTTATTTTTCATGATAAATTCTGGAACTTCAAGTGTTACATAAGTTTTTCTACCTAAAGCATATCTTAAAGCCATTATCATTACATTACCAAAATCCTCTGCATCACTATTTACTTTAATCATTAACTAACTCCTTTCATAAAATATAAATTTTATATATTTCTTTAAATATTGAATTTCTACATGTATTTCTTTATTATCTGATGTACAAAACGATGTGTGTTCTATTTGCCCATAATAATGTGTTCCACCTATATCTCTTTCTTGTATTTTATCTATTACCCAGCCTAAATATTGATTGCATAAATCTGTTTTATTTACTATTAACATTTTTTACCTCTTTCTAATATTTCTAATAATTCTTCATCTTCTTGCATAGACACTTTCCTCATACAGCAGTTATAAAATTGTCCTTTACCATCTCTTCCATTTCTTATAAAGTGTATTGCTTTCTCAATAATCTTGTCTTTTTCTTCTAATTGTTTTCTTAGTGTTTTATTCTCTTTAAATAATTCATCAATTGTAGGTACTTTCTTAAATTGTCTTATACTGTCCATTACATCTTCTAAATCAACACTTCCAAAAGTAGTAAGAGGAATCGCAGGTCCTATTTTAGGTAATTCATTTTTTAAATAATTTTCTAAATTATCAATTTCTTCTTTATTCATTTAACCACCCTACTTCTAATTTCATAATCCAAGTTCCTCAAGTGTATATTTTTTGTTTAATTTCATGCCTTTGTACATTGTATTTGGTTTGAAATAAGGTAAACTAAAATATTCGTGACCTTTCAAATATATAAAAATATATTCTTTGTATATATTAGAACTATCATGACATTTACTAATGTATCGTACCCTATTTCTAAAAGGTCCAATAACATCACTTAAATATTCTATTTCAATATCATCAAGTATCGGTTTTGTAAATTCAATTATTAATTTTGCTTTTATATGATTAAAATGTGCTTTAAAAAATTCTCTTCTTTCATCATTAGTTAAATCTATTTGACCTTGAATTTCTACTGTATTGCAATAAAAATCTCCTTCAACATTGTTTATTAAAAATTCTTTTTCTAATTTCATTTCCTAACACTCTCCTTTATTTCTTTTAATTTTTCCAAACATTCACTAGCATATATTTTATTTGCAGGTTTAATATTTAATTTTTCCCAAAGCCATTTTTCAAATTCAGTTAAAATATTGTTTTTTATTTCAAGGTCATGTGCTTGCTTTATTGCTAAATTTTTCCAAGATTTGTTATCATATTCATAATACTTTTTTAAACTTTCATTTTGTTCTTTTAATTCTTCATTTTCCTTTTGTAATTGTTCAATAGCATCATATAAGTTTTCTCCAATAGCATAATAACCTACACCGTCAACTTCTAATTCTCCATATTCTCTATTTATTAATCTTATTTTGCTCATTTTTGCACGTTCCTTTTAATTCTACTAATTTGTTTAAACAGACTTTTAATATTGGTATTTCTTTGTCTAATTTTATAATTTCTCCAGGTTCTCTGCCCTCATAAAATTGTAGTGAATTTTGCTTTTGTTTTATTTCTTCTTCAAGCCACTTTTCAAATTCATTAAAAGCATTATTTTCATCTTGTAATTTCTTAAAATAAATTAAAAATTCTAATTGTTGGTCTGTTAATGGCTGGTCGCCTATTACATAATCAAGTATTTTTTCTTTGTTCCATTCATTTGGGTTAAAATTTGGTATCATCTTTATACTTCTCCTTTCGTTTTCTACTGTTAAATTTCCTATTTTCTTCACACCACGGACACCCTTTATGGTTTCTGCACATCGGGTCTACTGCTTTAGCCCCTCTATATGGTTTTCTGTGTTCTTTACCATATTTTATTGCTTTATTTAGGCTCATCTTTTATTCCTTTCTTTTCTAATATCTCTTTTGCTTTTTCAAATAGTTTAATTAGTCCATTAATATGTTCTAGTAATAGTTCATTTGTTTCGTCTGTTGCCACTAAAATAGCGTCTTTTATGTGGTAATTAGACAAATTACTAATTATGATTTCTTTTACGTATTTAACAATTTGCTCATCATTCATTCTTTACCACCTGTTTCTACAAATTCTAATATCTCATTAAGTAAATTCCACTTATCACTATTTTTATACTCATTTTCTTTATAATCATAAGCACACTCAGTTTCTTCTATTAAGTCTTTTAAATACTTTATAATTTGTTGCTTTTCTTCTTCCATAAGGCTTTTATGTTTATTAATAATGCACTCTGCCCTTTCAATACTTAATTCCTTTTGATAATCTGATTTTTTATTTTCAGAAATGTAATTATGGCTATATAAGTAATTTTCCATTTTATTTCTCCTCTAACCTTTCTATTTTTCTCTCTAATTCTCTAATTCTCCTTCTATATCTCTTGTTTTTATTTTTTAAGTTCTTCCATTTTTTATAATATGTAGAAGTGAAGTATTGCTTAATCAAGTCTTTCACTCTCCTAACATCTCTTTTATTTGCTCATCAGTGTAATATCTATTTTTATACTGTGTATTAAGTCTTTTTTCTGTTTTACCTATATTTGTTATTAAAATGTTCCTATTATCTTTATTACTAATTAATTTATTTTTATTGTCTTTAAATACTCTATTAAGTTCTACTTGGTTCTTGAATTTTCTTCTTTCCTGTAATATCTTTTGAAACTCTCTACATACTCTGTAGCATTTTTTACTATCTAACTTCATATTTTCTATTAAGTGATAAAAATCACATCTAATATAATCATACTTTTGCATTTCAAATGAAATTGAGTTATCAAATTCTTCTAATTCATCTAATAGCTTACATACTTCAATTACTTTTTCTTTTATGTTCATTCTACTTCGCACTCTCTATATACGGATTGTCAGACCTTAGACAAACTACTGGACGCACGACGTAACTCGAATTGTAGACGCTGTCGTAGCCCAAGTAGCCAGCGTTGCTAGAACCGCCCACGCGGAACACGCTCGCGTACTCTTTACCCTTTTGTGTGTACATGGGTGACATTGTCCAGTAATAATAACCTCTATCTAATTTGTGCATCTCTTCTGGCATTTGTTCTGCTTCTCTTATAGTTATTAATCTAATATAATCTTCAGCGTATTTATCTTGGTCATAGTTAGTTACCATTAGTTCTAATCCTTTATCTTTAAACTCATTCTCAGCAAACTTAATTAAACCTTTTCTAATAGTACTATTAATCCAGTCTGGGTCTACTTCTGTATTAAATGGTACATCATAATCTTCATCATAACCCTCAAAATACTTCTTTATCATATCTACTGGTAAAGCATTTTTCATAAGAAGTGTTAATAATCCATCTTCATTTTTCATTACATACCATTCATAACCATTAAATTTAACTTCATATTCTTTATTACCTACTTCCATTAGTTTATATCTTTTATTATTTATCTTTATTTCTTTCATATCTACACCTCCAAATAATTCCTTAAAAATTTTTCTAATGGTTCACTATATAAATTATCTAATTTTAGTTTAAACATCATGTAATCAAAATCTTCAACCAAAACCCTATTTTCCAAATCATCAAGTTTGGATTCCAAATCATCATTTATTTCGTCCAGTTCGTCATACTCTCTTGTCCAGTAATCAACATCATTTTCTAATTCTGATATTTTCTCTTCTAGTTCTTTTACTTTTTCTTCCAATTCGATTTTAGTCATTTCTATTTCTCCTCTTCTTCAATCTTATAATCTTCAAATTCCACTAATATTGAATATAATATTAGTACATAATTACTTGAATAATCGGTATTAGAAATATCTGCTGACTTAATAATATTAACTTTGAAATCAAGTATTTTATAGTTTATGTATACATTATCTAAATCACTAGTAATAGTTTGACCGATATCTAAATCATCTTCAGTCATTTCTGCATCAAGCATATATTCTAATGTTACAAGTTCTTGTTTCATTTTTTTTATTCCTCCTTTCTTCACAAACTTATGTTTAGTTGTGTCAATTGTGTCCACTTTTTTATATATTTATATATATTATTTATATATATTATTTACTTTATTTCCCCCCCTCAGGGTATTTTTTGTTTATATTTATAAAAGAAGTTAAATCTAGTGGACACATTTGACACATTCTTATTTTTTAGCATATTTATGCTTGTTTTTTATGTGTCCAGTTGTGTCCAAACGTGCACATTGTGTCCATTATTTTTTGCTATTTTTCTATTTTTCGTTTTTTTTCTATATTTTCCCCCGCGGGAGGTCCACTAAATTCATATATTTTTGTAAATTTTTTCCCCGCCATTTTTACCCTTGCACTACGTTTCGTGGTTGTTATATTTAAATTTGAACAAATTTTTTTACGAAAAGTAGCATGACTTTCTGCACAAAATCCATTTAATCTACAAAATTCTCTATACTCTTCATATATAGGTTCTGTTAATCTATAATAAAAATTTTCTTCTCCATATTCGTCAATGAACTGTAATATAGGACTATTTTTAAATTTGTATTCTTGTTTTGTTTGTTCAGCTAGTGCAGATTTTGTAAATCCTTTATTTTCTATAACTCTTTTTATTCCTTCTATACCAATAAGAATTAATGTTTCCATCATTTCTTCATTTTTCTCAAATTCTTTATATAGGTTTGGGTCTTTAGTTTTTCCTGTGAATGTTGAGTTAAACGGTAAATAAATTATTCTTTTATCAATAACCGCGCCTGTTGGGTCTTTAATTCTAGGTATTTCATTTGCACAAAAGATTAATTTAGCATAACTTTTATACTCATAATGGTCTTGTCCTTTTTGCTCTAATTGTATAGTTTCTCCAGTTACTAACTTTTTAAAATTTTCTGTTGAATTAATATAAGCATCTCCAATATCGTCGCCTAAATTTGCAAGTTTTCCCGTAATACTAGCAGGATTAAATCTACTTTCTAAATTATGTAAACTTATAGAAGAACAATTATTTTCGCCTAATAAAGCATTTAGCATTTTTATAAAAGTACTTTTTCCATTATCTTTTTTTCCAGTAAGAATAAAGCAAGTAGATATCTTATTACTTCTATACATACACATACCGATACACTCTTCAAGTAGCATAAGCATATCGTTATCATTATCGACCCAGTTGTTTAAAATGTTTTTAATTTTTTGGTTATTCGCATTAGGGTTATAATTCCAAGGTATTTGATTTGTTATTCTTAAATTAGAATCAAAATCTAATAATTTGTTAGTTTTTATATCATATATACCATTTTTAAAAGCAATATAGCGCTCGTCTGCATATCTTTCATTATGTCCAATAGGGAGAAGTAATTCCACCATTTTATACGCTTCTGTTCTTTTCCTAGCAACGAAGTTTGGAATATATTTGAGCATACTTGCTTCAATAAATGATTTCCCAGTTATATAAACTTCTCCATTGAATATATAAAGTTGATTATTAATTCTACATATATGTTCTTCCTGAATAAGATATTTTGCGAATTTTTCATAATTAAAAGTTTTATTTTCTATGAAAGTTTCTTTTTTAAAAGCATCATCTCTTAAAATTGTTTCTAATTCGTTTTCTGGTAATTTTTCTTTAAAAACATAATTATTTATTATATTACATGTTTCTCTTATTTCTTCCTTTGATAATGAATTTTGTTGAAGAACTATAATATAACCGAATAAATTTTCATTCCTGCCGTCGCCCTCACGTAAGAATTTAAAATCTTTTTTAGTTTCTACAGGGTAGAAGTATTTGGGTAAATTATCAACGCTATTTGTCTTATATATAACCTCACGCATATTATTGTTTAATTTTAATGTTCCTAAATTCCCTCCGATTTTAATATCAGCTGTAAGTCCGCAAGCAAGTTTTGTATTTGTCTTACCTCTCTCTATACCAATATTTTTGAAATAAAAGTGCTTTCCTCTAGTTGTTTGTAATACAATACAATTAAGTTTTTTGTCAGTAATTATATTAAATGCAATGTTTGCATCTTCTTCGCTATCAAAATCAACTAAAATATAATCCTTTTTTATTACCCCTGAAAATGATGTTAATTTTTGTGCTTCTTCAAAAGTTCTATTTGGTAATGCTGTTTTATATTTTTCTTTTGCCGATTTATCTTCGCCTATTCTAATATAACCGTCAAATAAATCTTTTAATTCCATCATTAACCTCCGTATAAGTTCTTTTTGCACAAATTGATATAATATGTTAAATCTAATTTTTTCTTATCAAATGTATCTAAGCTATCATTATGAATTATGTTATGTTCACTTGTATTAGCAATTTTTTGATAACTATCGCCTTTTCGTTTATAAATCCCTCCATATCTTTTATCATTTGTGGCAAAAGCTCTATTTACTTTTTGCGTTTCTATCAACCTTTTCTCCCCTGTTTCTCCATACTCATAGTACATTCCTGAATATGTACTACCCATTTTGCATATAATCTGAAATGGAGATAAATCATTATTTTTATAAGTATCTATGACTGTCTTTTGAACTGGTATATTGTAGATGTAATAATTAACCAGTGCTCTATCTACTATGCTTAATGAGTTTTGTTTAAAGTCTCCTGAATTAAACTTAGCAAAGCACCCTTTTGCTTCAACATGTCCGTCATTAAATTGTATTGCATAATTATTAACATCTCTTTGTGCTATTTTAGCTATTTTATCTATATCAAATGTTAAATTAAATCGTTTTCCAAAGTCATTAACTTTTGTTTCTATTTGTTCATAATTATTTTCATATTTTACTATGATACCATCAGTGTTACTTTGTATTAATTTGCAGTAAGGCTCTAATTCTAAAATTAACTGTGTTAGAATTAATTGACCATTGATACAAATATTATTAGCCTGTTTGGGGTCATATAGTGGGTTAAATTCGCTTTTCATTGCCCCAAAGGTACTATTTATCAAAATTTTATAAATTAGCTGTCTTGGGTCTTTTAATGCTTTATATTTGTATCTTGTTTCTCTTAACTCTTTAAATCTTTCAGGATTTCTACTTGCTGAGCTCATAAAATTGTTGTTTATAATTAAACTCGGATAAAATGCAAACTATCTTACAATTTACCATTTTGTAAGGTTGGACTATATCATCTATGCCCACCGCTTCCAATAATGTATCAATAATTATTGTACTTCCTTTCGGAATAGTCTCTACACTTCTTTATATTTAATGAAAATATAAATTTAGCACGGGATTGTCCATATATTTGGTGGAGTTCCCCGTTAGCCATATTTTTATATGACACCCTTGATAAGGTTCAATGGGTTTTAATTTCGCCATTTTGTTAACGAAACATCAATGTGTAAAAAATTTCCAGTACCATTGTAATTTTCTAATGCTCCATGCAAACCCCCGAAAGCATAGATATGCGGTACCCCACAAAGATTTAATTTTAATTTACGTTTTTCTATTATTTCATAATCTTCCCCAGTTCTATAATCATATTCAGCTTGTTTATAGAAATCTTTTACTTCTTTAGGTATTATGTTCCAGTTTATATTAGGGTCATAATCTATATGAAGTCTGTTTGATGGTAATACTATCTTTTCACAATTAAGAACTTTAGATGCAAGCATCGCTCTAGTTTTTTGTACATCTTGCGCTGGTAGTTTAAATTCTTTTACTATTTCAAACTTTGACTGAAAATAATCTAATCTTTTCAAAAATAACATTTCGGTATCTTTAACGTCGTTTTTACAATATTTTATAAGTAATTCTAGTTCTTCTTTAGTACATGGTCTATCTAAGTTAAAGCTAATTGGTGTTTCAACAATAGACATACCTAAATTGGCTTGGCTAGATTTTAGACCTACCCCTAATGGTAGTTCCTGAATAACATCAAGTGTAATAATATTTAACTTTTGATTAGACCTGTTATTGTTTCCTATTAATTTTTTACTTATTTCATATGGGTCATTTCCTAGTAAAATATTTGCTAAAATAACATTGTCGTAATGATAGTTATTGAAACCTACAAGAATTGCTTTACTTTCTCGTAATTTATCTATGTAGGTTTCTAACTCTTTTCTATCATTATGTATTACCTTAAAATAATCACTATCTTTAAATACCATTAACCAGTCATACTTTAATACTTCACAATCGTAAGTGATTATTCTCATACTTCCACCTACTCAACTGGTGTTATAGTATAATTTGAATAATCATTTTTAGTTACTTGTTCTACATTTGCTTGATTACCAGCCATGTTGTTAAGACTTTCAGCTAATGTGTCTAAATTTTCAAATGCTTGAAGCGGTAATTCATACCCGAAAGCATAAGCTACTTTACCTAGTAATTTAATGCTTCTTTTTACTGTTTTCTCGGTAAAGAAGTAATTAGCATATATACATTTATTTTCATAGTCTCCGTCCATTACTGTATACTTAAAACTAATCCATTCTGTACCCTTTTCATTACTTTTGTGTGTAACATCTTCTAGTACACATAAGTACACCCCATCAGGTAACTTTTCAAAATCATCAGCACTATCAGTTGCTGGATTAAACCCCTCCATTACTTCACTCGCTATATCTAATAAATTATTCATTTTATTTTTCCTCTCTTTCTTTATTTTTTAATTTTTTATTTTCTTTACGAATTCTATCAGTGTCATATCTTACTACAATTTCACATAATAGAACTATAGTAATTAAGACAGCAATTATAATTCCAAATATAAACTCTAACAGTGTCATTATTTCTTCACTGGCTCTAGTTTCACAGTTTTATTTTCTGATGCAAATATACCAGTTATTCCTTTCAATATTTTTAGTACATCTTTATCTTTTACGTCACTTTCTACATATACATCGCGCTTGTTATCACATAATTGTAAGTATGATTTTCCTACTTTCCTACACTTAATAGAAACATCACATCTTCCCATACACATGTTATAGTATTTTTGTTCGAGACTTGGTCTTTGTATTGTTTGATTATCTTCTGTTATTTCCATTACATGTGAGATAAATATTACGTTATATGGTAGTTGATTTAATCTAACCATAAGTTTTTGCCATGTCATTTTTACTTCTCTGTAACCTTTTCCGTATGGCACTTCTCCCTCGTCTTCAACTTTATACTTTTCACACACATAGTTTTGTAGCATTGTTTTTATATCGTCTACTAAGTCAATAATAATAGTTTTATAACTATGCTCTCCTTTTTCAATTTCGTTAAGTGCTTCTACAAAAGTTTTGAAGTCAAATATCTCCACACTAGGTGTATTTACTTTTTTAGCATTTCCATCAGTATTTAAAATTAGTGGCGATGGAAATTGTCTTGCTAAATATGTTTTCCCACTCATACTTTCTCCCCAGATAAAGAACACTTTTGGTGTGATATCTTTATCTTTTGGCTTATTTACTGGTAATATCATTCCTTCATTCCCTCCTTAAAAAACTAATTTTACTTTTTCAAATCTATTTACCAATTGTTTAACAGCTTCGTTAATTTGCTTAAATATTGTTTCTGTTGGAGAATATATATTTAGCTTTAAAAATATATCTCCAGTTTCGGTGTCTTCCACAAGTTCACTTACTCCCCCAATTGTCCAGTAAACTTGTACTTTCTTTATATTCATTTCTTCTCCTTTTTTGTTATCATAATATAACCCTTTTTGTTTGTTGTTTTTACCTTTTTGTACTTCTCATATATTTCTTTATAATCACTTTGTAATTTTTCCACGTCTATTGTTATAGTGTCATAAGACGTAGGATTTACTTTTGTTATATGATACTTTTCTGTATCAACACTCAAAATGCCTTTTTTATCAAATAAATTATAAAGATTTTCTTTTTCTTTTTTAAACTCATTTGTTAATAAATTGAATTGCTCTAGTTGGTCATTTATTTCTTGAATTTTGTTACAAGCAGTCATAATATCTGAACCATAGTAATGTTTACAAAATTCTTCTTCTGTCATATCAGGATTAGTTTTAAGTAGTTCAACACATTTTTTAAAGACTGTAATTTTTTCTTCAATAGTATTCCATAACTCAGTATCACGTTTAATTAATTTAGTAGTTATTCTGCTTGGGTCAAAATCTTTGTTGAAATAAGTTTCCTCGTTTTCCATGTCATAATCAAGTCCAGAATAGAAGTCTTCTGGTCGTTTATAACCTATTAATAAACATTGATTTTTATCAAAAGTTTCCATATAGAACTGACATTGTGGTTCATAATAATCGACATCTAATTCGTCTCCAAAAGTTTTAATTTCTATTATTGGTATATCTGCGGTTTCGTCTATTCCGTCAGTATTACCTCTGTAGCCTTTTTCTTCATTTATTATTGTGTCTTCATGATATTTTGTTCCATAGAGACTATTAATGTAGTCACGTATTACTGGTTCCATTATTTGACCATATTTAGTATACTCATTACCTTTAAATGGATTAGGAATTATTCCTGCTTTCTCTCTTGCAAATTCATATATTGACTTTCCGTATTTGGTGTTAAAACCTAATATCGATGGTAAATCACTACCTCCTATGTATTTTTGTCTATCTATAGTTACATTTGGGTTACTCATTATTTTTCTACCTCCTTTGTATCTAGTATCGATTTTATTAATTCAAATTCAGGCTCTGATACATCAAGTTTTTTTAGCATAGCTTTTTCTAGTCCAGCTAGTGTTAGAAGTAGCGATAGTGATTTCCCTTTTAGATTTATGCTACTCATTCCGTTTTTATCTTTTTCTATTGATATCTTACACTCTTCGTTAAGCGCTTTTAAAAGCTTATCATTGAATGTTTTATCGTTTGAATGTTTTTCAAAAAATTCTTTAATCATAGTTTCTCCTTTTCCCATATTTCATAATTAAAATCTTGCTTTTGATTTAAACTATCATATATGTTTTCTTCTATCGTATTTTTTGTTATGAATTTATATACAATTACTTTTTTGTTTTGTCCTACACGGTAGCATCTTCCGTAACTTTGATAAAATTCTGTATACGAATCAGTCGGACTAAAGTAAATTATCAAATTTGCATACGTGAATTCTACCGCTTCGGAGCCACTTTTATAGTTAGCCAAAGTCACTGTATTTTTAATATTTTCCCACTCATTCTTTTGCGGGTAGTTCTTTTCAGGACCGTTGCATACATAAATTGTTTTCTTTGTTATATTTTTTAAAAGTTCTAATTCTTCGTTGTAATTGTAAAATATAACAATGTTATCTGTTGTATCTTCTATAAAATCTTTTAAGTATTCTATTTTATCTTTTAAATTCGCATTTAATCTTAACCCGTGTCTAAGTTTCATTGCATTATCGTAAAGAGTATCTTTATAAATTCTTTTCTTTAGAATAGTGCTGTATACTTTAGAGGGCTCAAAATATACATTTATAAAACTTAAATCAGGTAAGTCTATGCAGTCTTCTTTAGATAACCTTTTGGAAAATGATTTCCACATATTTAAAAGTTTATTCTCATTTTTCCATGCTTTTATTTCCATATACCCATTTTCTATACTTGTAATCGCATTACTACGTATAAACTGAGTTTTATTTTTTGTTAAATGAAACATCTTGAAATAATTAATAGCGTCAATCCAACCATTTGGAATGGGTGTTGCTGATAATCCAACAAATCCAACAGCTATTTTAGTTAAATTGTAACCTGCTTTTCCCCATACACCGGTAGAGTTTTTTAAACGGTGCACTTCGTCAAATATTACAAAATAATTTTTATAGTTTAAATATTTTTTATGTAACATATTATAGCTACAGGTTTCATAATTGATGTATGAATAGTGTTCTTCTATTGTTCGTTGCCACCCATTTTCAAGCAATTTACTTGCCGGCGCTACTATAAGTACAGGGTAATTTCTATAAAATTTTTTATGATGTTCTAATGCCATAATAGTTTTACCTAAGCCAGTATCAACATCATAAATCCAATTAGGTTTTACTTTAGTTAAATACTCTTCCTGAAACTTATATAGTGTTAACATCTTAATAACCTTTCTATCAGTTCTTTAAATTTATCAAACTCACTTGGTCTTAATATCATTGCAATGCCACCGGATTTTTTAATTAAGTCTATATTAATTTTTTGTAGTTCAGATACTTTTCCTGTTTCGCTTTTTATCTCTGTTGCTACAAAGAATCCGTTAACACACATTATTAAGTCAGGTATACCTACAGTGGAATATGCATTTCCAAAATACTTAAAGTAATATATATGTTTGGACCTTAAATACTTTTTCACTTGGTTTTCAAAAAGTTTTTCTGCGGCCATTATTTAACTACCTTTACTTCATAACCTAATTCTCTTGAGATTTCCTCTACTGTCATTTCTCTAACTTCTGTTCTTGTATATACTGTCCTATACTTTACAGGTCTTTCCACTTTCACAATATCTAATGATTTGCCACAACTTCCACCATTAGTTAAGTCATCATTAATAGTCCCATAAGATAAACCTGTTCCAAGAACTCCATTATTATCTATATAGCCAACGTCGCCGTTTCTTAATGTTATTCTATCTCCATCTTTTAAATCTTTCTTTGTAAATGTTATTAATTCAAGTTCAAATTCAGGAAACCACCAACAATGCCCGCTCATTCCCATTCCAGCACCGTCGTGTAAACCTTCATTTTTATTATCAAATTTTACTAAATACAAGATACCTGTATCATTTTTCTCACTGTGTATTATTGTTCCTTTCCCATATTCTTTTCTATAAACTCTATCTCCAACTTTCATTTCCTTTTACCTCCTCTATAAAGTCGTCTAAGATATTTCCACCTAATGCAGATGCTATTAAAAATGTAATAAATCCATATGCTGTCCAACTATACCAATGTCCTGTTATTGCACCACCAATCATCATAATAACGTCATGTCCAATTGTGTATATGCATAATACTAAGACAATAGCTTTAAAAACATTGTTCCACTTTATCATTTCTTTTTCTCCTTATTTCTGATATAATTTAGTTATAAATAATTACTAAGAATTATTTATTTGTGTGTCTGTTTTTTCAAGTGCGGTAGACACACTTTTTTTATTTGCCATTTTTTGTAAATATGAAACATCTATATTGTAAAAATTTATCACTTCTTTTGTTGGTACCAAGTTTCTTGGTAATGTCTTGTTGTATTTCTCTTTTACAATTTCTGTTATTTTTTTCATATCTTCACGTGCTCTGGTATCGCACTTGTAACCAATAACCATTAATCCTTTAACGTCTACCCACATGCTGTCTAACACTTTTAATATTTCTTTAGCCGTGGGTTTTTCTTTTGGTTTCTTCATAAACGATTCTCCTTTTTGATACGAAATTAGTTAATGAACTTCTTGTATATGTAATTCGAAGTATAATGTCTCATCAGAAGTATTAATTTCTAAATCCCAATAACCCCAAGTATCACTATAAATAAAGTTATAAGTTTTTAATTTTGTATACACATTATCATTCCAAAATCTTTCTAGTTCTTCTAAACTTGTGTTGTCTAGTGTGAATGACTTATACCTATTTTCTAAATAAACATTGTATTTTTTATTGATATGTAATTTTTTGTTTAGTTTATTTAGCTTTAAAACTTCTTTTATTATTTCTTCTAATTTCATATCTTCTCCTTTTTGTTTGTTGTGAAATTTTTGTGTTTAGATTAGCCGTCATTTTTGTACAAATTATAAGACAAATAGTCTTGCTTTAGAGCATTTAAAAAATTGTTTAATTCACTATCGTCAGTTTCCAAAGCTTTTAATATTTTTATAATTAAATCTAGTTCGCAATGTAACAAATCATTTTCATACATATTATAAGCTTGCCTAGAAATTCCAAGCTTTTCTGCAATATCATTTTGTGTTAATAGTCTTTGACCTCTAATGCTCTTTAATATTTTATTTGCATTCATTGTTTACCTCCTATCTGTCCTCATTATATAAGACTATTTGTCTTATGTCAATAGTCTTTTGACAATTTGTCTTATTTTTATTGATATATTGTCAATTTGGGGGTATAATACTAGCAAAGGAGGGGAAAATGGAAAATAATTTTGCAAGTAATCTTAAACATTTGAGATTACAAAATAATTTAACTCAACAAGAATTAGCCAAAAAATTAGGAAAAGATTATTCTACTATTGGTAAATGGGAATTAGGACAACGCAGTCCAATTATGACAGATGTAATAAAAATTGCTAATTTTTTTAATGTATCTCTTGAAAAATTAATAGGGTTTTCTACTATTTATGACAACGCAGAGATTATGCCTATTACAAATGATACAGTGCAAATACCTGTACTAGGTACTATTAAAGCTGGTATACCAATCGAAGCACAAGAAGATATTTTAGAATATATAGAAATACCTAAACAATGGACCAAAGGCGGAAGAAGCTTTTATGGTCTTAAAATAAGTGGCGATAGTATGTTCCCTAAATATAGTGAAAAAGATATTGTTATATTTGAACAGACAAATGACTACTCTATTGCTAATAATAAAGACTGCGCTATTATGGTAAATGGATTTGATGCTACTTTTAAAAATGTCACTATAAATGAAAATGGTATTATGTTGATACCACTTAATCCTAATAATCAGGACAACTACTTACCTACTTTTTATAATAAAGAACAAATAGAAAATTTACCTGTTAGGATTATTGGTATAGCTAGAGAAAAAAGAACTAGATTATGAAAGGAAGTGAAAAAAATGTGTAAATTAGGAGATGTAATTATAATTAAAGAATTTAAGAACGAAAATGGCGAAATAGTGTCAAGACATTCATTTGTAGTTATTAATGATGAACCAGACTTTGTAGAAGGTTTTAAATATGATTTTGTGTCCAATATGCTATGTAGTTTTCATGATGAAAATCACAAAAATAAAAAATTAAAATTTAAGGAAAATATGCCTGTTAAAGAAAATAAAATTTCTGGTGAACGTATTAATGATAAGGAGGGTTATATTAAAGCAGACCAACTTTACTACTTTGATAAAAATACAATAGAATACAAAGTCATTGCGCATCTTGACAACGAATTATTAGATGAACTTGTACAGTTAATACTTGAATTACAAAGTCAGGGCTTATTAAAACCTATATACACAAATATTATTGATAACGAAAAAATAGAAAATTAATTTGACAGATTTATTACATTTATGTTAAAATACATTATAAATATACATTTATAATGTATAATATATTATGAGAGGAGTTGACTATGAAAGAAAAAAAGAATAATGTTTCAAGATTTCCTAAAGGCTTTTTTGCTAATATTAAACCTTCAAAAATCGTTCGTAGTAAAAACCCCGATGATTATGATAAACCATTTCAATGGAGCAAAAATGTTCTAAATGGAAAATCAAAAATAACATTAGTAAGTAATAAACTAGTCAAGTAATATGACTAGTTTTTATTATATTCATTGCATATTTTAAATTAGATAATATGCAATTGAAAAGAAAAATATGCAATTGAAATACATGACAAAATGTCGAGTATTAATTCAATTCAGACAAAATATTGAATTTTTGTCCAAATAAAAAGAGTTAGTGCTGTAACACCAACTCAGTCGCTATAAAACGACAGATAAAATTAAATTAATTTCACAACAAACAATTCTCTTTTATCTGTCTTAATTATAGCAAATTTTAAACAAATAAGCAATAATTAGGAGGTGGCTTTATGCCAGTTTATGAAGAAAAAAATAAAAAAAGGTGGACCAAAGATGGTTATAAATATTATTATAGATGCTACTATACAAATTCTTATGGTAAATTAGCAAGAAAAAAATCTAAAATGTATAAAGGAAGATTAGAAGCAAAACGTGCGGAAGAAGACTTTTTGATGCGTGTAGCAACTAGAGATGAAATAGATTATGATATTATGTTTGAAACTGTGTATAATGAGTGGATTATTATTAAACGTAGAAGTCTTAAATCAACTACTGCTTATAGTTTGTCCGTTAAATTAAATAAAAATATATTAGAGTTTTTTAGAAATTATAAATTACATAATATTAAAATAAATACGATTTTACAATATTATCAATGGTTAAAAAATAAAAGTTTCTCTATTGAATATGAGAATATGGTTATTAGTTATTTGAAAGATATACTTTCTTATGCTAAAGAAAACTATGAGTTTGATAAAAAAGTAGTATCATCTATACAAAGGTCTAAAGTAGAAGTTGTAAAAGATGCAATTCCTGACTCTCAAATAAACTGTTGGACCTATAATGAATTTTTAACTTTCATAAATTCTGTTGATAATAATACATATTATACTTTATTTTATTTCTTATTTTTTACAGGACTTAGAAAAGGAGAATTGTTTGCATTAACATGGAACGACGTTGATTTTGAAAATAAATCTGTATCTATTAGTAAAACAATAAGTGCTAAGGTGGGAACTGGAACATATCAAATCACTACCCCTAAAACACAAAATTCAATTCGAATTATTGATTTAGACGATAAAACATATGATTTATTAATGAAACATTATGAAAGTGAAAGTAAAATATATGGGTTTAATAAGTCTATGTTTATATTTGGAAATATAAAGCCAATTTCAGCCACCAGCTTAGATAGAAAATTAAATGAATATATTTCTTTATCTAAAGTTAAAAAAATCTCTCCGCACGGTTTTAGACACTCTCATATAACAATGCTATTAAGTAATGGTGTGCCAATAAGAGCAGTTGCAGATAGAGCCGGAGATACAATTGAAGTTATAGAAAAAACATACTATCACGTACTACCTAAAACACGTAGTATTCCTGTTAATTTTATAAACAATTTTAATAAAAATCTTGAAAAACAGGTCGTAAATGGTCCGTAAAAAATATAAAAACCCCGTAAATACGGGGAAATTTACTATATGGGGCGGTATGTGGGAATCAAACCCACGCATACCAGAGCCACAATCTGGCGTGTTAATCACTTCACCAATACCGCCATGTAAATTAAATTATACATGAAATGTATGAATTTAGCAAGCAATTTTGCAATTCTATGTAATATTTTGTTTATTATGGTGTTGTTAAGTGTTAAAATATTGTTATAGGATAGGAGGTTATATGATTATTGTAGAATTTATTTCATTAATAGTAGGTTTTGTGCTATTAATAAAGGGTGCAGATATTTTTGTTGATGGTGCATCTTCTACAGCCCAGAATTTTAAGATTTCTAAAATGTTAATAGGTCTTACAATAGTAGCATTTGGTACTTCTGCTCCAGAGTTTGCTGTTTCTGTAAGTGCTTTAGCTAATAGGAGCTCTGATATAGTGCTTGGTAATGTTATCGGTAGTTGTATTTTGAATATTTTACTGATATTAGGTGTTGCTAGTGTTATTAAACCTATTAAAATTGGAGATAATACTGTTAAAAAAGAATTACCACTTTGTTTACTTATTTCTACTTTGCTTGTTGTTCTTTTGTTAGATGTTAAACTAGGTAATGGTAGTATTAATGAAATCACTAGATCTGATGCATTAGTTATAATTTTATTTTTTACTGTATTTGTGTATTATTTAATTACATTGTTACATAAGAGTAAAGAATCTAAGGAAAAGGAAAAACCAAAGTATAAACTTTTTAAATCTCTATTGTTTGTGGCTATAGGTTTAGGTGCGATTGTACTTGGAAGTAATATGGTAGTTAATAGCTCAATAGAAATTGCATTGTATGCTGGTATTAGTCAAAGAGTTATATCTCTTACAATAGTTGCATTTGGTACTTCACTTCCAGAGCTTGTTACAACTATAGTTTCTTCAAGAAAAGGCGAACAAGAGCTTTTATTAGGTAATATTATTGGAAGTAATATATTTAATATTTGTGTTGTTCTAGGTGTACCAGTTGCTATTTTTGGTAGTGTAGCGCAAACGAGTTTTACTGTTATAGATTTAATTTATTTATTTGGTTCAGCGTTAGTGCTTTATATTTTTTCTAGTACTAATAAGACTATTTCAAGATGTGAGGGTATTATAATGTTAGTTGCTTTTGCTGTTTATTATGTATTAGTATTTTTATAAAAGCGTTAAACGCTTTTTTTATTTATGTGTTAAAATGTTAAGATTTTTTTACGCATAAAAAAAACCAGCAACTTGCTATTTTCGCTTACACTATCTTCGCCGTAAAAGTGCTTAACTTCTGTGTTCGGGATGGGAACAGGTGTGTCCACTTTGCTATCGTCACTGATTAATATTATTATACAATAATTGTTCTCTCAAAACAAGATAATGTGACAAAATCAAATTAAAATTAGTTAATTTGTCGATCTATTAGTACTAGTCAGCTCAAAATATCACTATTCTTCCACCTCTAGCCTATCAACCTTGTAGTCTTCAAGGGATCTTATTTCTTAAAGAAAGGGAAAACTCATCTTGGAGAGGGCTTCCCGCTTAGATGCTTTCAGCGGTTATCCCATCCGCACATAGCTACTCTGCACTGCCACTGGCGTGACAACAGATACACCATCGGTGCGTCCATCCCGGTCCTCTCGTACTAAGGATAGCTCTCCTCAATTTTCCAGCGCCCACAACGGATAGGGACCGAACTGTCTCACGACGTTCTGAACCCAGCTCGCGTGCCGTTTTAATAGGCGAACAGCCTAACCCTTGGAAGCGACTTCACCTCCAGGATACGACGAGCCGACATCGAGGTGCCAATCCCCACCGTCTATATGAACTATTGGGTGGGATCAGCCTGTTATCCCCAGGGTAACTTTTATCCGTTAAGCGACGACCATTCCATACTGAATCGCCAGATCACTATGCCCTGCTTTCGCATCTGCTTGACTTGTAGGTCTCGCAGTTAAGCTCCCTTTTGCCATTACACTCTTCGAATGATTTCCAACCATTCTGAGGGAACCTTTGGGCGCCTCCGTTACATTTTGGGAGGCGACCGCCCCAGTCAAACTACCCACCAGACACTGTCCCCCGACCGGATAACGGTCGCAGGTTAGAAATCAAATATATCAAGGGTGGTATTCCAAGGTTGACTCCACTAAGGCTGGCGCCCTAGCATCAAAGTCTCCCACCTATCCTCTACATGACATACCTGATTTCAATATCAAGCTGTAGTAAAGCTCCATGGGGTCTTTCCGTCCTGTTGCGGGTAACCTGCATTTTCACAGGTATTAAGATTTCACCGAGTCTATGGTTGAGACAGTATCCAGATCATTACGCCTTTCGTGCGGGTCAGAACTTACCTGACAAGGAATTTCGCTACCTTAGGACCGTTATAGTTACGGCCGCCGTTCACTGGGGCTTCAATTCGAAGCTTCGTTGTTATCGACTTACGTCCAACTAACATCTCCTCTTAACCTTCCAGCACTGGGCAGGCGTCAGCCCCTATACATCAGCTTACGCTTTAGCAGAGACCTGTGTTTTTGGTAAACAGTTGCCTGGGACAATTCACTGCGGGTCTCCGAAGAGACCTCCCCTTATTCCGAAGTTACGGGGTCATTTTGCCGAGTTCCTTAACCATAGTTCTCTCGCTCACCTTAGGATTCTCTCCTTGACCACCTGTGTCGGTTCTAGGTACAGGTATTTATAGAATATCTTTAGAAGTTTTTCTTGGAAGCATAGCGTCAGAAATCTTCATAGTCCGTAGACTACATACGTCATCACACTTCAGCTTTAATAATATCACGGATTTTCCAATGTATTAGCCTAAATGCTTAAACCTAAATCCAATAATAGGCATTTCCTAGCTTTCTCCGTCACTCCATCAGTCCTATAAATAGTACGGGAATATGAACCCGTTGTCCATCGACTACGCTTCTCAGCCTCGCCTTAGGTCCTGACTAACCCAGGGAAGACGAACTTGACCCTGGAACCCTTGGTCAAATAGTGGGTAGGATTCTCACCTACCTTACGTTACTCACACCGGCATTCTCACTTCTAAGCGCTCCAGTAGTCCTCTCGATCTACCTTCAACGCCCTTAGAACGCTCCCCTACCATTTATATAAATATAAATCCATAGCTTCGGTAATATGTTTAGCCCCGGTACATTTTCGGCGCAAAGCCACTCGACTAGTGAGCTATTACGCACTCTTTAAAGGATAGCTGCTTCTAAGCCAACCTCCTAGCTGTTCGTGCGACTCTACATCCTTTCCCACTTAACATATATTTTGGGACCTTAGCTGATGGTCTGGATTGTTTTCCTCTCGCGTATGGACGTTATCACCTCATACACTGACTCCTGAATCTACAACACTTGACATTCGGAGGTTGATTACAGTCAGTACCGCTAGACGGGGCCATTCCGTATTCAGTGCTCTACCTTCAAGCTGCAATATTCAAGGCTAGGCCTAAACCTATTTCGGGGAGAACCAGCTATATCCGAGTTCGATTGGAATTTCACCGCTAGCCACAAGTCATCCAAGCACTTTACAACGTACCCTGGTTCGGTCCTCCATAAGGTATCACCCTTACTTCAACCTGCTCATGGCTAGATCACTCGGTTTCGGGTCTACAGCATAGTACTTATTCGCCCTATTAAGACTCGCTTTCGCTTCGGCTCCATGTCTTCCACTTAACCTTGCACTATACCATAACTCGCCGGCTCATTCTGCAAAAGGCACGCTCTCACCCATTAACGGGCTCGAACTTTTTGTAAGCACATGGTTTCAGTATTCTATTTCACTCCCCTCCCGGGGTTCTTTTCACCTTTCCCTCACGGTACTTGTTCACTATCGGTCATTAGAGAGTATTTAGCCTTACGGGATGGTCCCCGCAGATTCAGTCAAGATTACACGTGTCCCGACTTACTCAGGATCCACTAAGGAGATTACACTATTTCGTTTACAGGCCTATCACCTACTATGGGGTTTCTTTCCAGAAACTTCAACTATAGTATAATTTTGTAACTCCGTGCTTAGTGTCCTACAACCCCAGTCCTAAGACTGGTTTGGGCTTTTACCGTTTCGCTCGCCACTACTAAGGTAATCGATTTTTCTTTCTTTTCCTCCAGTTACTAAGATGTTTCAGTTCACTGGGTTGTCTTCATTAAGCTATGAATTCACTTAATGATAATAGTGCATTACCACTACTGAGTTTCCTCATTCGGAGATCTCCGGATCGTAGTCTACTTACGACTCCCCGAAGCATATCGCTGTTTTTCGCGTCCTTCATCGTCTTCTAATGCCAAGGCATCCGCCATGCGCCCTTATTAAATTAACCACTATATCCTAATTTGATGAGCTATTTCTTAATATTCTATACTTGATAGAATTACCAAAAAATTAAGCATTAATATTTACAAGAAATATTAACATCACATTATCAAGTTTTCAAAGAACAATTATTGCATAAAGCAATTTTTATTGAGAGAAATAATCTCTCAAAGCTAAGTAAAATTTGTTTTATGTTAGTACACATTTATCATATTTCAATTAAGCAAACCCCGAATGATAATTACGGTTCTTTTTTCTACTAGTTAATACTCCATAGAAAGGAGGTGATCCATCCCCACCTTCCGGTAGGGATACCTTGTTACGACTTCAGCCCAGTCATCAGTCCTATCTTAGACGGCCCCCTCCCTTACGGGTTAGGCTACCGGCTTCGGATATTACTGACTCCCATGCCGTGACGGGCGGTGTGTACAACACCCGAGAACGTATTCACCCCGGCATGCTGATCCGGGATTACTAGCGATTTCAGCTTCATGAGGTCGAGTTGCAGACCTCAATCCGAACTGAGACTGGCTTTAGAGATTAGCTCCACCTTACGGTATTGCGACTCATTGTACCAGCCATTGTAGCACGCCTGTTGCCCTAGACGTAAAGGGCATGATGATTTGACGTCATCCCCACCTTCCTCCGGTTTATTACCGGCAGTCTCATTAGAGTGCTCAACTAAATGTTAGCAACTAATAACAAGGGTTGCGCTCGTTAGCGGACTTAACCGAACATTTCACAACACGAGCTGACGACAACCATGCACCACCTGTCACCCGGATAACCTCCATCCTGTTTCCAGGACTTTGCCAGGGATGTCAAGTCTAGGTAAGGTTTTTCGCGTAGCGTCGAATTAAACGGCATGCTCCACCGCTTGTGCGGGTGCCCGTCAATTCCTTTGAGTTTCAGTCTTGCGACCGTACTACTCAGGCGGAGCACTTAATGTGTTAACTTCAGCACCGGTAACCCGACACTTAGTGCTCATCGTTTACAGCGTGGACTACTAGGGTATCTAATCCTATTTGCTCCCCACGCTTTCGTACCTCAGCGTCAGTAACGGCCCAGCAAATCGCCTTCGCCACTGGTGTTCCTCCTAATATCTACGCATTTCACCGCTACACTAGGAATTCCATTTGCCTCTACCGTACTCTAGTCTACCAGTTTCTAAAACGAACTGAGGTTAAGCCTCAGGCTTTGATTTTAGACTTAATAAACCG
>CANQQR010000008.1 GCA_947626035.1 uncultured Bacilli bacterium
AATAATTATAGTATATTTAATTTTAATGAAATTTATAAAAATTACAACTTTCATCCCTCAAAAACTACAACATAGCGTAAATTTTCAAATTATTTTAATAATTTACTTAGAATTTCTTCTTAATATATAATTTAAGTATAAGTAAATCAGTCTGTTTTGTTATTATTAGTTTTAATATTAAAGTTATATATCTAATGTTTCACGTGAAACATTAGATATTGTTTTAAATTATAAGGCGCAGTTTTTAAAGAATCGTATACTTAAATTTAATAGAACTTAATATTTATTTTGTTTTGATGCATTACTTACTAGTTAACCCAAGTAAAATAGTTTAATTATAAGTAAATTAACCATATTAAAATAATTTGTTGTTGGATTTTACCGATATTAAAGCATATTTTTAATGTTCCACGTGGAACATTAAAATATTTTGGTTTAACTATTTAACTTAATATGTTTCACGTGGAACATTATAATTTTAAACAAAAAAATTTATCTAAATACTATAGATAAATTTTTTTGTTATCTAATCCTGAGTTTGAGTTTCTTCTTCAACATCAGAATCATCTTCATCCAAATTTTTATTAACAACTGAAATTGTTGCAACCTTGCTACTATCACGTAAATGAATTAATCTAACACCTTGTGTAACTCTACCCATTTTACTAATTGAATCAATTGCTAATCTAATAATAATACCCGTATCAGTAACAATCATCAAATCCTTATCATCCACAACGGACTTAAATCCAATAATTATTCCATTCTTGTCAGTAACATTCAAAGTCTTAACACCCTTACTACCACGTCTAGTTTCTCTATACTCAGAAACCTTAGTTCTCTTTCCATAACCTTTATCAGTAACCACCAAAACATCCATATCTTCTGAAGAAACCTCAGTACCAACACAATAATCATTAATTAAATTAATACCTCTAACTCCAGCAGCAGTACGGCCCATAACTCTTACTTCATCCTCTTTAAACCTTACCATTCTTCCATTTGAAGAACACATAAGAATTTGATCTTTACCAGTAGACTTCTTAACAGAATTAAGTTCATCATCCTCACGTAACGTAATAGCTAACTTACCACTTTGTCTAATATTATCAAACTCACTAATCAAAGTTCTTTTAATAACACCATTCTTAGTACCAAACACCAAATACTTATAAACATTTTCCTTTTCAATCTTCACAACTGCACTAATATTCTCATCCTTATCAATTTGAATTAAATTAACAAGTGGCAATCCCTTTGAAGTTCTCGAAAACTCTGGAATCTCATAGCCTTTAAGTCTATAAACACGTCCCTTATTACTGAAAAACAACAAGAAATCATGTGTGGATAAATTAATAATATTCTCAACAAAATCTTCTTCATTTGTGGACATCCCCTTAATTCCAACGCCACCACGATTTTGTGTCTTATAAGTATCTGTAGCAATACGCTTAATATAATTCTTATTAGTAATAGTCACAATAACATCCTCTTCAGGAATTAATGACTCATCCTCAATATACTCAATAGCAGTCATATCAATCATTGTTCTACGTTCATCAGCGTACTTTTGTTTTATTTCTAACATTTCCTCTTTAATAATGTTAATAACTTTCTCCTCGCTACTCAAAATGCCTCTTAACTCATCAATAAGCTTCAACAAATCAGCTAACTCAGCCTCAATCTTACTACGCTCCAAACCTGTCAAACGTCTTAACTTCAACTCTAAAATACTATCTGCTTGAACATCAGTAAGTCCAAACCTAGAAATCAAAGTAGTCTTCGCTAAAACATCAGTCTCACTATTTCTAATAATACTAATAACTTCGTCCAAATTATCTAAAGCAATCTTATAACCCTCTAAAATATGTACACGTTTCTCTGCTCTCTCTAACTCAAACCTAGTTCTTCTAATAATAACCTCTTTTTGGAAATCAATATACTTAGAAATAATATCTTTTAAACCTAAAGTCTTAGGTGTACCTTGATCAATCATCAAAAAATTAATACCAAAAGTAGTTTGAAGTTGCGTATGCTTATACAAATTATTCAAAACAACATTTGCATTAGCCTCTTTCTTCAAAGTAACTACAATTCTAATACCATTTTCCAAATTAGTTTCTTCATGTAAATCTGCTATACCATCAATAATCTTATCTCTAACAAGTTCTCCAATTCTTTGTTGTAAATCCCTCTTATTAACTTGATAAGGTATCTCTGTAATAATAATCTTATTCTTTCCATTACTATCATCAATCTCTACCTTACTTCTAATAGTAATAGTTCCTTTACCAGTCTCATATGCTTTAACAATACCAGCATTCCCCAAAATAACAGCACCAGTTGGAAAATCAGGTCCTTTAATATAATTCATTAACTCTAACGTACTAATATCATTATTGTCCATATAAGCAATACAGCCATCAATAACCTCACCCAAATTATGTGGTGGAATATTTGTAGCCATACCTACAGCAATCCCCATAGCGCCATTAACTAAAATATTAGGAAATCTACTAGGTAAAACAGTTGGTTCCTTACTAGTTTGATCAAAGTTATCCATAAAATCAACTGTATTTTTATTAATATCTCTTAAAAGCTCCATAGAAATCTTAGACAACCTAGACTCAGTATAACGCATTGCTGCTGCTCCATCGCCATCAAGAGACCCAAAATTTCCATGACCTTCAATTAAAGTATGCCTATAGCTAAATGGTTGAGCCATTCTAACCAAAGAATCATAAATAGCAGTATCGCCATGTGGATGGTAATTACCCATAACTTCTCCGACAGTCTTAGCACTCTTCCTAAAAGGTTTATCAGGTGTATACCCACTCTCATACATAGAATATAAAATTCTCCTATGAACAGGCTTTAATCCATCTCTAAGCTCTGGAAGTGCACGAGCCACAATAACACTCATAGAATAATCAAGAAAGGAATTCTCCATTTCCTTAACTATATTTTCACTCTTAATCTTATCCATAAAACCTCCTAAATATCTAACTCTGCATACTTAGCATTCTCTTCAATAAATTGACGTCTTGGTTCAACTTCTTCGCCCATAAGTGTTTCAAAAACCTTATCTGCTAACATTGCATCCTCTACTGTAATTTGCTTCAACACTCTATTCTCAATACTCATAGTTGTTTCCCTTAATTCCTTAGCATCCATCTCGCCAAGACCCTTATTACGGCTAATTTCAACCTTAGTATTATCTGGAATACTTGCCAAATACTCATCTCTTTCTTGCTCATTTAAACACCATTTAATAGTCTTACCATGAACAATCTTAAACAAAGGTGGTTGCGCTGCATAAACATGTCCATTCTCCACAATAGGCCTAAAAAACCTATAAAACAAAGTAAGCAAAAGTGTTCTAATATGTCCTCCATCAACATCCGCATCGGCCATTATAATTATCTTATGATACCTTAACTTATTAATATCAAACTCATCACCAATTCCAGTACCAAAAGCAGTAATTATACTTCTAATCTCTTCATTACCTAAAGCTCTATCAAGCCTAGCCTTTTCAACATTCAAAATCTTACCACGTAAAGGTAAAACAGCCTGAGTCATATAATCTCTACCATCCTTAGCACTTCCTCCAGCTGAATCTCCCTCGACTATAAAAATCTCACTAATAGTTGGGTCATTACTCTTACAATCTGTTAACTTTCCCCATTTATTAGTTATCTCAAGGCCACCCTTTCTCCTAGTAGTCTCACGTGCTTTCTTAGCAGCAAGCCTAGCATGACTAGCTAAAACGCACTTTTCAATAATCAACTTTGCTTCCTGTGGATTCTCCATCAAAAACTTTTCTAACTTTTCTCCAAAAATATTACTTGCTATCTTTCTAACTTCTGAATTACCTAACTTTGTCTTTGTTTGTCCTTCAAATTGAGGATCAGGGTGCTTACAAGAAACAATCATTGCTAACCCCTCTTTAACATCATCTGAAGTTAAAGACTCATCCTTTTCTTTTAATATATTAGAGCTCTTAGCATACTTATTAATAACCCTAGATAAAGCAAGTTTAACGCCATCTTCATGTGTTCCACCCTCAACAGTATTTATATTATTAGTAAAAGAATAAATATTAGAACTATAACCATCATTATACTGAAAAGCAACCTCAATCTCTATATCATTTTCGCTTCCCTCACAATAAACAATAGTATCATGTATTGGTGTCTTATTCTCATTTAACATCTTTACATACTCAATAATTCCACCATTATAAAGAAAAGCTTCACTCTTTCCATCTCTATCATCAATTAACTTAATTTGTAATCCTTTATTCAAAAATGCAAGCTCACGAGCCCTGTGTTTCAAAGTCTCATAATTATATATAGTAGTCTCCTTAAAAATTGCAGGGTCTGGTTTAAAGGTCACTGTAGTACCAGTTCTATTAATATCGCACTCATCAATAATTTCAAGTTTACCAACAGGCTTACCACCATCAACAAACTTTTGATAATAAACTTTTCCATTTTGATAAATCTTTACCTCAAGAGAAGTACTAAGTGCATTTACTACAGAAGCACCAACACCATGAAGACCTCCACTTACCTTATAGCCCCCACCGCCAAATTTTCCGCCAGCATGAAGAACAGTAAATATAGTTTCAACTGTACTAACACCAGTTTTAGGATGAATTCCTGTAGGAATACCCCTACCATCATCCTTAACAGTAATTGAATTATCTTTATTTATAACAATTTCAATATCATCACAAAACCCAGCCAAAGCCTCATCAACAGAATTATCTACAATCTCCCAAACTAAATGATTTAGTCCTCTCTCACTTGTAGTACCTATATACATACCAGGTCTTTTTCTAACTGCTTCAAGTCCCTCTAAAACTTGAATATCACTTTCATTATAATGACTATCATTCATCTCATACCACCCTCTCACTTAAATCAATTATTTTAGCTTTTCTTACTATACTTTTCTTAACATTATTAATATCAGTAGTAGTAATAAAAACCTGAACATCTTTATTCAAATTATTTAAAACATTATTCTGATTATCAGAATCAAGCTCACTAAATAAGTCATCCAAAAGTAAAATTGGTTCTTCATAATAATCATTAATAAGAACTTCTAACTCAGCAATTTTAAAAGAAAGCAAAATTAACTTTTGAATTCCTTGTGAACTAAAATCCTTTGCATTATTACCATTATGAAGAAAAATCAAATCATCCCTATGTATACCGCTCTTAGTAAGCCCTAACATCATCTCATTCTGTCTATTTTTCTTAAGCAGTTTTCTAATATCATCCACACTTTTTCCTAAAAATTGACTTTCATATTTAATAAATAAATCATCATCTTTTTTAAATTTCTTAAATATTCTCTTAATATACTTATTTAACTTATCAACATATTCTTTCCGAACATTACAAATTTCAAAACCAATCTCAGAAAGCTTCATATCAAGTATATCTAAATAACTTAAATCCATATTTGAATTAATATAAACTTTCTTCAAATAATCATTTTTATTTTTTACAAGAATATTATAATCATTTAAAAGCTTTATATATGACTTATTAATTTGAGATAAACTTATATTTAAATAATTTCTTCTTGTATTAGGAGACTCTTTAATAATCCTAAGTTCATCTGGAGAAAAAAGTATAACCTTATACTGTGAAATAAAATCACTTATTTTCCTCTTTAAACTACTATTTATTTTTGTTTTTTTACCCTTAAGAGTCAACGTATATTCAAGTTTTAAATTCCTTTTACCAGTTTCCAAATCAATCTTAACTTTAGAAAAAGAAGCACCATTTTTAAGTATTACATAATCATCATTACTTTTAAAACTTCTAGCCAAACTACAAACATAAATACTTTCTAAAATAGAGGTCTTTCCAATACCATTTTTTCCTATAATAATATTTACTGACTCTAAATTATCAATTTTGTACTTATCATAATTTCTAAAATTTGTTAATTCTAACTTCCTGACATACATTTTAAAACCTCTTTTAACTTCAAAATCAAAAATAATAGGTATACTAGTACTCCTATACCTATTACTCATTATATCACAAATATGCTCTTTTTACTACTTTTTTTAATTATTTCGTATTATTCTATCAGACACAACTGCACATAATCTCGCCGCTTTTAAATATTGATTATTAAAACTATAAAAAGACACCGGAATTTCCATCTTAAATCCATTAAAGAATCTTACAACAGTTGTTGATTTCTTAGTAAGACTCGGATAATATTCCATAATATTATTATAACTTAACCACATAGTATTTCTTTTCTCTCTAACAGAAGAAATAGGAAAAAATACTATTCTTGAAGTTTCCTCAATAACTATAGGCGCCTTATATTTAGCTTTAACAAATCTCTTACTGCCCTCTAACCTAGACCTATAACTTACACCAAAATATTCACAACTATGTTCAATAACACGCATAGAATCGGTATTTAAATTATAAGTTCGCTTATCTTCAAGAATTTTACATCTTTTAGATCCAACTGGCAAAACCGCTAAAGTACTAGAGTTTACCTCATAATTCATCACTTTCCTCCTTTCGAGTTATGTATATTAGCACATTAATATGTCGAATTTTGTCAAATTTTGTCGAAAAACTAAAAAAATTTAAAATTCTTTCAAAAAAAAGATATATTATTATAGTAGACGGACACAAAAAGTATCCGCCTTACTATGAAATAAACTTAATAAGTTTTTATTGGTAGTATTAATTGAAGTAATGTAGAATCATCAGATTCTTTTAATATAATTGGCTTAATCTCGCCATTTAAATATATATTAACATCTTTTTTATTAAAACTTTTTAAAGCTTCCATCATATATTTAGCACTAAAAGATATTTTAATATCTCCACCCTTAACAACATTAATGTCCATAACTTCCTCAATTTTTCCAATTTCAGGACTACTAGAAGTTATAATTAATTTGTTACCGCGTGTTTCTAAAGAAACTATATTCTTATCTTTTGCTTGTGCTAATATTGAAGCCCTATCAATAATACTATAAAATTCATCTAAATTAACATTATAAATAATATCAAAATCAACTGGTACAAGCGAATCAGTATTAGGATAAGTTCCATTTAATAAACTAGATTGAAACATAATATTATTATATTGAAACATTACTTTATTAGGAAAAGCATTAAGAATAATCTCTGACTCATCATTTTCAATTAACTTAATAAATTCATTAATATTTTTAGCAGGTATAACCAAATTAATATTTTCTTCATTCATAATAGAAAATCTAACATTCTTTTTAGCAAGCCTGTAAGAGTCAGTTGCAACACATTCTAAAGTATCTCCTATAATCTTTAAATTAATACCAGTAAGCAAAGGCTTACTCTCTTGAGTTGAAGTAGCAAACACAGTTTGATTAACAATTTCCTTAAAATTACCAGCAGTTAATTTAACAGAACTTTTACTAGCATCCATTTTTATATTAGGAAATTCATTCGCATCAAAACAATTCAAATTATATTTACTAGTAGGAGTTGATATAATAGCTTTTCCTCCATCTATTTCTTCAATATTAACAAATTCTGTTGATAACTTTCTAATTATATCTAATATATATCTTCCATATATAACAATTCTACCAGTAGAAACGATTTCCTTAATTTCTACTTTATCAATAAATGTTTTAATAGCAATCTCATTATCAGTCGCAGTTAAATATAACCCTTCGTCAGTTAATTCAAATAAGATTCCATTAATAACAGGAATAATATTCCTATTTGATAAAGCCCTTCCAACATAATTTAAGTGTTCTAATAACACATCTTTATTAATTTTTAATTCCATAACCTTTTCCTCCATTTTTATTTTTTATTAGTATTTTTAATATAGAAGTGAATAATGTTAATAATTAATATTTTTTCCTATATTTTAGTACATTTTTAACTGTGAATAATAATAAATTTTTTAACAATTTATTCACTCATTTTCATTTTTAATTCATTAATGATTTTTTGTAATTCTCCATTTTCCTTTAAATCTTTATTAATAGTTTCATACCCATGAATAATAGTTGTATGATCCCGTCCTCCTAGTTCAAGTGCTATTCTAGGATAAGATTCATCAGTAAGTACTCTACATAAATACATTGCAATCATTCTAGCATGCGCTATATGCTTACTACGCTTTTTTCCCTTTAATTCATCAACTTCTAATTTAAAATAGTTAGCAACAACATTTAAAATTTTACTAATAGAATTATCTGTGAATAACATATTATTAACAAAGTCTTCATCAAGAGCCTCTTTAGCAACATTTAAAGTAAGCTTCTTAATTCCCCACATAGCTGAATAAGCATGTAACCTTATTATAGATCCCTCAAGTATCCTAACATCACTGCCACAATTAGAAGCAATATATTCAATAATGTCATCAGATAAATCCATCATGAACATACCACTACTTATTTTCTGTTTAATAATTTTAACTTTTAAAGGGAATTCAGGAACATTAATTACAGTAACTAATCCCCAATTAAATCTAGTCTTTAATCTATCAGCAAACAAATTAAGATCATTAACACTTCTATCAGAACATATAATAATCTGTTTATTACTATTATATAGACTATTAAAAGTATTAGTAAATTCCTGTTGAGATTTAGGTGCTGAACTTAAAAACTGTATTTCATCAATCATTAAAACATCTACATCCCTATATTTATTCTTAAATAAATCAATATAGGTAAGATTTTCATCCTTATCACCTTTATCTTTTGATACACTTATAAATTCATTAATAAAATCATCAGAAGTTGTGTATAAAACTTTTAAATCAGAGTGTTCTGTAATATAATTTCCAATCGCATGCATTAAATGTGTTTTTCCAAGACCACTTTTAGCATACATAAACAGTGGATTATAAAGTTTACCGGGATTCTGTGCAACTCTCAAACAAGCACCAAACGCATCTCTATTAGAATCTCCTACTACAAAATTATCAAAAGTATACTTAGGATTAAGATTAGTTTTTCTACTATTAACATAACTATTAATTTTATCATCATCCAAGCTATCTTCCATAATTTTTTCACTTGTTGATAAGTTACTAATAGGAACTGGTGCTTTATATTCACCCTCTAAACAAAAAGTTATATTGCGCATACTTCCAGTGATATCTAAAAAAATCTCATTAACCATATCCATATAATTGTTGATAATATGATTCTTATTAACAGGATGAGGAACAGATATAATAATTTCTCTGTCATTAATAGCCAGCAAATGTAATTCTTTAAACCAAGTATTAAAAGTAACATCGCTAACTCTATAATGTATTTGTTCCAAAAAATCGTTCCAAATTTTTACTTTGTCCATAGAATCACCTCACAATACAACTTATCAACATAATTTTAACCCCATTTATTCTATTTTAAAAGTAAAAATTTTCCTAGAAACTTATTAACAGCCACTTATCAACAAGTTAATAACAAGTTTTTCATTAATTTTACAATAATTTTTTAACTTATTCACATTATCCACAATTTTTTATTTACACATGTTGATAAGTTTACAGTGAATATTGTGAATATGTGGATAAACTAATTGACAAATAATATTCTATAGTTTATAATCAGTTACGTCAAGAAAAAAAGTTGGGAGCGTGGAAATTTTGAAAAAAACACCAGTAGCTAAAAAAAATAATAAAGCTAAGAAACAAGGTTTTTTGTCTAGAAATGATAAAATCATAAAAGCAAGAAGACAAAAAGGAAGAAAAAATTTAACAAATAAATAACTACTAAATAGTAGTTTTTTTATACAACAAGAAAATTCTCAATAAAAAAATTAAAAAAAAATAACAAAAACACTTGTATGCCGAATATTTGTATGTTACAATTAAATCAGTGGGAAGTTGGTAGTATAGAAGAAATGTAAATGCAAGCATAAATATAATGTTTAAAGAACTAAGACTTAAATATAAGTTAAGTTACTTAAGTAAATTAAAAAAAGTACCCTAGCGACTAGGGAAAGTATGGTCTGTGGAGAAGTAAAATTCTATGAAGCAGAAATAGATAATCGTGAGGTTATCTGGCGGAATTTATTCCGCTTTGTTCATAAATTAAAGAAAAGGGTGAAAAAATGAACAAAAAATATATAATAAGAACAAATGAAGAAATCCAAAACATAATAAAAACAGGTAAAAAACAAGTCAGTAAAAATTTTATTATATATAATATAGAAAGTGACACAACATATAACAAATATTGTATAAGCGTAAGTAAAAAAATAGGAAAAGCTAACATTAGAAACAAATACAAAAGAAGAATAAAAGATATACTTATGAAAAATAAAATTTACTTAAATAGAAAGTATGTTATAATATTAAAGAAAGAGGTTTTATCTTCTTCATATAATGACCTACGTGAAGAATTGTTAAAACAAATTAAAGGAGACTAAAATGAAAAATTTAAAAAAAATGTTAGTAGTGTTCAGTATGATAATAATTTTGACTACAGGATGCACACACAGTTTTACTGATAAAAAAACAGAAAAAGTATATACTGAAAACATATTATGTAAGCCAACGGACAAAGAAGCATTAAAAGCCTATGAAAGAAATAAAGATATTAAACTAGATAAACTACCTAACTGTGAAGACTTAAAAATAACTTCTGGTGGTTATGAAGGATTATGGACAAATATTCTAGTAAAACCTCTAGCCTGGATTATAGTAAAAGTTGGATTATTAGTAAAAAATTACGGTGTTTCAATAATAATTCTTGGTATATTATTAAGATTAATAGTATTGCCACTTAGTAAACAAACAATTGAAATGTCAGAAAATATGAAAAAAGCAACACCAGAATTACAAAGCTTAGAAAAAAAATATTTAAACAGGACTGATCAAGAATCACTACTAAAGAAAAATCAAGAAATGTTACTAGTATATAAAAAATATAACATAAAACCATTTTCAGGTTGCCTAGTATCATTCATACAATTACCTTTGTTCTTCGCATTTCTAGAAGCAATACAAAGAATTCCAGCAATAATGGAAGAAAAACTATTATGGTTTGATTTAGGTACAACACCACTTGAAGCATTAACAAAAGGTAATTATTATTACTTAATAATAGTAGTATTAATAATGTTAACAACATACTTTTCATTTAAAAATACATCCGCTGCTTCATTAAACGAGGAACAAGTCGCTCAAACAAAAATGATGAGCAAATTCATGGTAATATTTATAACACTAATGTCATTCTCACTAAATGTAGGAATTGGCTTATATTGGGTATCAACCAGTGCATTTGCTATAGTACAAAATTATTTATTAAAAAGAATAAAAAAGAAAGATTAATGAAGTAAGGAAGTGAAGCTATGGAAAAATATATATATAAAGGAAAGAATGAAGAGGAAATCTTATCACAAGTAGAAGACGAACTAAAAGTAAAAAGAAATGAAATAATATACAAAAAAACAGAAGAAAAATCTGGACTATTCCAAAGTAAAAAAATAGTACTAGAAATAGTAAAACTAGAAGACATAGGTGCTTTAGGTAAAAAAATACTAGAAGACCTACTAAAAGGATTAGAAATAAACGGAACAGTAGAAAGAAAAATAAGAGACACTCATATATATTACGAAATACATTCTAATAACAATAATATATTAATAGGAAAAAGAGGAAAAACGCTTGAATCAATAGAAACCTTTTTAAAACATAGTATCACTAATCAAGTTGGAATATTTATTAATATAATAATAGATATAGAAAATTATAAAGAAAAACAAAACTACTTTCTAGCAAAAGACGTAAAAAAAATAGCAAGAGAAGTAACATTATCAAAAGTACCAGTAAAATTAGACCCAATGAACTCATACGAAAGAAGAATAGTTCATAATGCCCTTGCTAAATTTGAATATATTGAGTCAGTAAGCGAAGGCGAAGAGCCTAATAGATGCGTAGTAATAAAATACAAAGAAAAAGAAAAATAATTAAACTCCATTTGGAGTTTTTTTGAACTCTAAAAACAAAAAAGACCCGAATATTTCCCGGGAAATACGACAAATAATTTACATATCAACCTTTACGTGGTATAATCTTTTCTCGTTAGGAGGGAAAAAATGAACGATACAATCGCCGCAATAGCAACTGCTGTAGGTGTAAGTGCAATAAACATTATAAAAATAAGTGGACCCGATTCACTAAATATAGTAAATAAAATATTTAAAGGAAAAGATTTAACAAAAGTTTTATCACACACAATAAATTACGGATTTATAATAGATAAAGAAGAAAAAATAGATGAAGTACTAGTATCAGTATTTTTACCTCCAAAATCTTACACAGGTGAAATAGTAGTAGAAATAAATTCTCATGGAGGAATATCAGTAACAAACAAAATCCTAGAACTTCTACTAAACAACGGATGCAGATTAGCAGAACCAGGAGAATTTTTAAAACGAGCATTCCTAAATGGAAAAAAAGATTTACTAGAAGCAGAATCTATAAGTGACTTAATAAACGCGGAAAACGATAATGCAAGAAAAATGAGCATGAAAGGCGTAACCGGAGAACTATCTAACATGATAAAATCATTAAGAGAAAAACTACTAAACATAATCGCAAACATAGAAGTAAACATAGACTACCCTGAATATGAAGATGCAATAAAATATACAAATGACTTACTAAAAGACAACATAAAAGAAATAAAAGAAAGACTCACAAAAATATTAGAAGAATCAGAAACTGGAAAAATAATAAAAAATGGACTAAAAGTAGGAATAGTAGGAAAACCTAATGTAGGAAAAAGTAGTCTATTAAATAAACTACTAAAAGAAGACAAAGCAATAGTAACAGACATCGAAGGAACAACAAGAGACATAGTTGAAGGAAAAATAATAATAGATGGTACAGAAATAAACTTAATAGACACCGCAGGAATAAGAGAAACAAACAATATAGTTGAACAAATCGGTGTAGAAAAAAGCAAAAACATAATAGAAGAATCAGACTTAATAATAGCAATATTTGATGGTAGCAAAGAACTAACAGAAGAAGATAAAGAAATATTAAATAGAATAAAAGAAAAAAAATCTATAATTGTAATAAACAAAATAGACCTAAAAGAATTACTAGACGAAAAAAATCTACCTAATAAAAACATAATAAAAGTATCAATAAAAAATGATATAAATATAAATGAAATATTAAACAAAATAAGCGAAATGTTTAAACTAAAAGAAATAAAAACAAAAGACTACACATATTTATCAAACGCAAGACAAATATCACTAATCAAAAAATGTTTAGACTTAGCAAAAGAAATAGAAGAAGAAAATAACAAAGGAATAGAAGTTGACTTAATACAAATAGATATTCAAACTTTATGGGAAACACTAGGAGAAATAATAGGCTCATCCTATAAAGAAGAACTACTTGACGAAATATTCAGTAAATTTTGTTTAGGTAAATAAAGGAGGAACAAAAATGTATGATGTTATAGTAATCGGCGGAGGACATGCAGGTTGTGAAGCTTCCCTTGCATGCGCAAGAATGGGTCATAAAACATTATTAATAACAGGTAACATATCAAACATTGCAGATATGCCTTGTAATCCATCAATCGGAGGTTCTGCAAAAGGAATAGTAGTAAGAGAAATAGATGCACTAGGCGGAGAAATGGGAATAAATGCAGACAGAAGTCACCTACAAATAAAAATGTTAAACAGCAAAAAAGGCCCAGGTGTAAGAAGTTTAAGATGTCAAGCAGATAAAACAATATACCCACAAAACATGCTAAAAGCTTTAAACAATGAAAAAAATCTAGACTTAAAAGAAATGCTAGTAAAAGAAATAATAGTAGAAAACAATATTATAAAAGGTATAAAAACAGAAAATGAAGAAATAATAAATGGCAAAAAAGTAATCATAACAACAGGAACATACCTAAATGCTGATATATTAAGAGGCCACAATAAACATAAAGGAGGTCCACATGGAGAAAAACCATCCCTTTATCTAAGTGAAAGCATGCAAAAAAATGGTCTAAAAATGCGTAGACTAAAAACTGGAACACCACCAAGGGTTTTAAAAAGCACTATCAACTATGAAGAATGCCATGAAGAAAAAGGAGATTTAACACCACTAAGCTTTAGTAATTTCTATGAACCTACATACAACATAAATGCACAAGAATCATGTTTTTTAACATACACAAATAAAAAAACACATGAAATAATACTAAATAATCTTGATAAATGTGCTCTTTATAGTGGCCTAATCGTAGGAATAGGACCTAGATACTGTCCATCAGTTGAAGATAAAGTAGTCAAATTTAGAGATAAAGACCGTCATCAAATATTCCTAGAACCTGAAAGAAAAGGTGGAGACGAAATATATGTAGGTGGCTTTTCAACAACCATGCCAGAAGAACTACAAGAAGAACTAATTCACTCAATGGACGGATTACATAATGCAAAAATTGTAAAATATGGCTATGCAATAGAATATGATGCAATAGACTCAACAGAATTAAAAATGACTTTAGAAACAAAAAAAATAAGTGGATTATATACAGCAGGTCAAATAAACGGAACAAGTGGCTACGAAGAAGCAGCAGCCCAAGGACTAATCGCAGGTATAAATGCATCCCTTTCTCTAGAAAACAAAGAACCTTTAATACTAAAAAGAAACGAAGCATACATAGGCGTCCTAATAGACGACTTAATAAATAAAGGAATAACTGAGCCATATAGATTACTAACATCACGTGCAGAATTTCGTTTGCTCTTAAGACATGACAATGCAGACATAAGATTAACAGAAATAGGAAGAAAAATTGGACTTATAAATGATGAAAAATATAATATATTCCAAAATAAACTAAAAGAAACAGAAAAATTAACTAAATATCTTGAAGAAACAAAAATAGAATATAACAAACAAAATAATGAATATTTACTAAGTATAGGTTCAACTGTATTAAACGGTAAAATTCCTGCTATAGAACTTTTAAAAAGACCTGAAATAAAAATAGAAAACATAGAATATCTTCTAAACCAAAAATTTGACCCTCATGCAAGTGAACAAGTAGAAATAAACACAAAATATAAAGGTTACATAGAAAAAACAAAAAAAGAAGTAGAAAAAATGTTAAACCTAGAAAAAAAACAAATTCCATCAAACATTGACTATAATAAAGTTAGAAATATAGCAACAGAAGCAAGACAAAAACTAGAACAAGTGCGACCTTTAACAATTGGACAAGCATCTAGAATAAGTGGAATAAATCCAGCAGACATAACAATGCTCCTTGTATATCTAAAAAAGGAGTACCCAAATGAATAAAGAAGACTTAACAAAAGAATTAAATAAACTTTTAGTTAAAGTAACAGAAAACGAACTAAACAAACTAGAAATATATAAAGACCTAATAAAAGAATATAATCAAAAATTTAACTTAACAAGCATAAAAGAAGATAACGAAATATATCTAAAACACTTTTATGACTCACTTTATTTACTATCACTAAAAGAAATACAATCTGCAAAAAATATACTAGACATAGGTACAGGTGCAGGATTTCCTGGAATTCCTCTAGCAATATTTCTTAAAAACACACAAATTACCTTAATAGAATCAAACACAAAAAAATGCACATTTTTAAAAATAGTAAAAGAAAAATTAAATTTAAATAACATAACCATTATAAATGAAAGAGCAGAAACTTTTGCTAAAAATAACAAAGAAAAATTTGACATAGCAACTAGTCGAGCAGTCGCACACTTAAAAATACTATCAGAACTTGAAATACCTACACTAAAAATAAATGGTATGTTTTTACCACTAAAATCAAGTTATGAAGAAGAATTAAATAACTCGAAAGAAATAATTACTCTTATGGGTGCAGAAGTAATTGATATAATAAATTACACATTACCATATGAAAACTCAAAAAGAACAATAATAAAAATCCAAAAAACAAAACCAACACCACATAAATATCCCAGAAACTATAGCATAATTCTAAAAAGTACAAAATAGTTACATATAACTTGAAAAAAACAAAAAAATAATATACAATAATAATGTATAAATATAATAAAGGGGCTGACAATATGAATCGTGAAAATGAAATAATAAATGTAAGAGTAGACGAAATAATTCCAAACAGATTTCAACCAAGATTATCTTTTAATGAAGCAGAATTAAAAGAACTAGCTGAATCAATAAAAATGCACGGAATTATACAACCACTCGTATTAAGAAGAATTGGAGACAAATTTGAAATAATTGCAGGTGAAAGAAGACACAAAGCTGCTATGCTAGCAGGATTGCAAACAGTACCAGCAGTAATAATGAACATGGACGATAAACAAAGTGCAGAAGTTGCTGTTGTAGAAAACTTACAAAGAAAAAATTTAACTGCAATAGAAGAAGCTCAATCATATAAAAAAATACTAGATATGGGTTATCTTACACAAGACGAACTAGCAGTAAGAATGGGGGTTACTCAACCTACAATTGCAAATAAATTAAGATTACTAAACTTAACTGAACCAGTAAAACAAGCATTACTAAATAACCAAATATCAGAAAGACACGCAAGAAGTTTACTAGCAATAACTGATCCAAATACACAAATAGCTATGTTAAATAGAATTATAACTGAAAGGCTTACTGTAAGACAAACAGACGAAGAAATAGCAAGATTACTAGGTAGACCAGTAGCTCCTGCTGCACCTACAATAAATGTAGCACCTTCCTCTACTACTCCACCAGTAATCCCAAATACAGTAACGCCTCCACCAGTTCATCTAAACGAAGACACACCTACTAAGAACGTATCAAATACACCATTTGATGTTGACATAGAAAAAATAAAATCAACATCAGAAGATATCATAAAAGAACATGTTCCAACTGATATAGACATGTTACTAAGAAAAGAATCTGACACACCTCAAGAAACAAATGGAATTGTAGGCGGTATAAAAAATCTATTTAGTAACAAAGTAGAATCTTTAGAAGACGAAGAAGCAAACATAGACATGGGAAGCATCGCAAAACAAACACCAATGTCAATAAATCCATTTATGGAAGAAGAACCAGAAGTAGTAAATTTAGAAATACCAACAAGCAATGTTGCACCAACACCACAAGAAAACTATACTGAACCAAATAGCATAATAGAAGAATTTAGGCGAACAACTGCACCAAATCCAGCACCAGTAGAACCTGAAAGAAAAAACATAAATTCAGTAATATCTTCCACAAGAGATGAAGTAAACAAAATAAAATCCCTTGGCTTTGACGTAGATACAGAAGAATTTGACTTTGAAGACATGTATCAAATAATAATAAAAATTAAAAAAGATTAACTCCACTAGGAGTTTTTTTCATTCTCCAAAATATCATCAATACTCTGAATAGTATATGAGGGTTCAGTTCCCCTAACATAAAATAAAGCATCCTTTATAGATAAATCAGATGTACTACCGCTAATAGGATTAACAATAGTGGCGGTAACTCCATTAGGAATATCATACCACTCTTCTTCCCTATTCTCTAAATATGCTTCAATACTTCTAGCCCAAATTCTTTTAGTAATTCGAGAAGAAACACTATCAACATTCCTATTATCATCAAAACCATTCCAAACCAAAACCAAAGCATCAGGATTATAACCAACAGTCCAATAATCAGAAGAAGTTGTTCCAGACTTAACAGCATATTTTTTAGTTAATAATCCACTAACAGTCAAAAGAGTTGGAGAAGCATAATCAATATAATCATAATTATAAGTATTACTCATCATCTCATTCAAAATAAAAGTATACCTACTATCTAACACTAACTCTTCAGAATAATCAGCTTCATATATAACATTATCATCTAAATCAGTAACTTTCCTAATAAAATTAGCCTTAGTTTTAACACCAGAATTAGCAAGAGTACTAAAAGCATTACTAAAGTCAAGCATGCTAACCTCAGTAGTCCCTAAAGCCAAACTCGCATTAGATGGTAAAACAGTTTCTATACCCATCCTATTTCCAGTTTCCTTTAAAACATTAGTACCCAAAAATAAATTAGTCTTAACCGCAAAAATATTATCAGATAAAGCAATAGCATCCGCCATAGTAATAGCCTTATAAGCATACTGATTACCAAAATTAGTAGGAGAATAAGTTTCATCATTACCTATAAAAAACGTAGTTGGCTCACTAACAAAAGTAGAAGACGCAGTCATTCCATTCTCTAAAGCAGCATAATACAAAATAGGTTTAAAAGTAGAACCAACTTGTCTCTTAGCCTGAGTAACCCTATTAAACTCACTTTCATTATAATTAGTTCCACCAATAAGAGCCACCACTGCCCCATTTTTAGGATTTCTAATCATCGCCCCAACTTGTAAATCCTCAGTATCAATCATCTCTTCACTAATAACACTCTCTAACTTTTGTTGTGCATCTCCATCTAAATTAGTATAAATTTTTATTCCACCAGTCTCAATTAAACTCTTAGGAATTTCCCTTAAAGAATTTAACTCTTCTAAAACAGCATCCTTATAATACAAAGAACTAACAATAAAATTACTCTTCTTCTCTCCATAAAAATTAAGCTCAGTATTAAAAGCTTCCTCCATCTCTAACTTACTAATATAACCATTATTAACCATACTCTCAAGCACAATTTTTTGTCTTTTCTTAGCATTATCATAATAATAAATAGGATTATAATAAGTAGGATTTTTAGGAATTCCCACAATAATAGAAGCTTCAGCCAAACTTAAATCTTTAGCATGCTTATTAAAATAATACAAACTCGCTTCCTCAATACCAAAATTTCCAGAACCATAATTAATAGTATTTAAATACCCTTCCAAAATCTCATCCTTAGTATAATGCACCTCTAACTCAAAAGTTAAAAAAGCTTCCTCTATCTTCCTCTCCCAAGTCTTATCAAAAGTTAAAAACAAATTCTTAATATATTGCTGAGAAATTGTAGACGCTCCCTGACTCAAATCATGAGAAACAATATCAGAATATAATGCCTTAATAATCCTAGGATAATCAAACCCACCATGACTATAAAAATTCTTATCTTCAGTAGCAACCATACCCCAAGTAACATACTTACTAATATCACTTAACTTAACCCATGAAGTAGTTGAAGTATTTTCATAAAACACCTCATCATTCATATCATACATAACGATCCTATTAGAATTATGAATATCAATCTTTGGTGTAATATAAGCATACAAATAAAAACACGATAAAAGCAAAACTAAAAAAATAAAAATATAACACATAACTTTCCAAACAAAATAAACTTTTTTCATACATTTCTCCTACTATTAGTATTATAAAAAAACAAAAAAATATAAGTAAAAAACACATATAAAAAAATAAGTATAAGAATATAATAAAAAAGATTAATAAAAACTATTGATTTATTACAAAATATAAGTATAATTTTAGAAGAAAAGAGATGGAGGAAAACAATGAAATTAAAATCATTAACAAAAGAAGAAATAGAAACAATGTCATTTGACGATTTAGCATACATAATTTTAAAAGAAAAAGGTAAAAAAATGAAAACAGCAGATATATTCAAAATAATCTGTGAAGCCTTAAATTTAAGTGAAAACGAATATGTTTCACAAATAGCAGAATTTTATACATTACTATCAACAGAAAAAAGATTCATCCAACTAGAAAAAGGATTTTGGGATTTAAGAGAAAATCACACAGCTAAAATAGAAATAGAAACAGAAGATGATGAAGACACACTAGAAGAAATGGAAAGTGAAGAAGAAAACAATACTAACGAAGATGAAGACGACATGTTTTTAGAAGAAACAAAATCAGAAGACGATGACGAAACAGATGACGACTTACAAGATTTAGTAATAATGGATGAAGAAAATGATATTGACCTTTAGCTACTTTTAAAATTAAGTAGATTTGAAAGGAGATATTGTATGATAGAAAGATTAAAAATAATAGAAGAAAGATACAACTTTCTTACAGAAGAAATGATGCGTAAAGAAGTATATGAAGACTACAAAAAAATGAAAGAACTAGGAAAAGAAAAAACATCACTAGAAAAAACTGTAGAAACATATAAAGAATATAACGGAGTATTAAACGATATAGAAACAGCAAAAGAAATGACTCATGACCCAGATATGGCCGAATTTGCTAAAGAAGAATTAGAAAGATTACAACTAAAACAAAAAGAACTAGAAGAAAAACTTACAATATTATTACTACCAAAAGACCCTAATGACGACAAAAACGTAATAATGGAAATAAGAGGCGCTGCAGGTGGTGATGAAGCAAACATATTTGCAGGAGACTTATTTAGAATGTACTCAAAATATGCAGAACACATGGGTTGGAAACTAGAAGTAACTAACGAAGTGCCAGGCGAAAGTGGAGGCTACGCTGAAATAGACCTAATCTTATCAGGAGAAAGTGTTTATTCAAAACTAAAATACGAAAGTGGTTCACACCGTGTGCAAAGAGTCCCAGTAACAGAATCTCAAGGAAGAGTTCACACATCTACTGCGACAGTTTTAGTAATGCCTGAAGCCGAAGACGTAGAAGTAGAACTACTAGACAAAGATTTAAAAATTGACGTATGTAGAAGTAGTGGTGCAGGAGGACAATGTGTAAATACCACAGACTCTGCTGTAAGAGTAACACACATACCTACAGGACTAGTCGTATATTGCCAAGTAGAAAGAAGCCAAATAAAAAACAAAGAAAGAGCCCTAACCATACTAAAATCAAGACTATATGACTTAAAACAAAAAGAACAAGAAGAAGCTCTAGGCGCAGATAGAAAAACAAAAATAGGAACAGGAGATCGTTCAGAAAAAATAAGAACATACAACTACCCTCAAAATAGATTAACAGATCATCGAATTAACTTTACCATAATGCATTTAGATAAAGTAATGGATGGAGACTTAGAAGAAGTAATAGAAGCACTAATAACAGAAGACCAAAGATTAAAAATGGAAGCTCACAATGAAAACTAACTTAGAAATAGAAGAATTAAAAAAAATAGGAAAATACACAAAAAAAAATCAAAAAAAACTTGAAAATAACTACCCTATTCAATACCTAATTGGCTATGTAGACTTCTATGGCTTAAAAATAAATGTAAACAAACATACCCTAATCCCCAGATATGAAACAGAATATTTAATAGAAAAACTAATAAAATACATAAACAAAAACAACATAAAAAATCCAAATATTCTAGATTTATGCACAGGAAGTGGCTGCATTGGTCTAACTTTAAAAAAAGAAATTCCACAAAGCACAGTAACAATGACCGACATCTCCTCTTCTGCTTTAAAAGTAGCAAAACAAAATCAACTAGAACTATCTCTTGATGTAAAAATAATAAAAAGTAATCTATTCAAAAACATAAAAAAAGAACAATTTGATGTAATTGTATCAAACCCACCCTATGTAATGACAAAAGAAAAATTACCAAAAAATGTAAGAAAAGAACCCAAAAAAGCTTTATACAGTGGAAAAAAAGGAATAAAACATATAGAAAAAATTCTAAAAAACTCAAATAATTACCTAAAAAACAAATCAATCCTTGCGCTTGAAATAAACGAAAAAAGTGAAGCTTACATAACACCATTAATAAAAAAATATTTAAAAGACATAACATATTCCTTTGAAAAAGATTTAGCTGGAAAAACAAGATATTTATTTATATTTAAAAATTGTGAATAAAAAATAAAAAAAATCATCAATATTAACTCGAAAGGTTGATAAAAATGAAAAAAATACTATTAATATTTGCAATTTTTTTAAGTATATTAGTGATAACTTACATAAATAAAGATGAATACTACATCATCCCAAAAGATTCAATTAGATTTAGAATCATCCCCAATAGTAACAGTATAGAAGACTTATACATGAAAGAACAAGTAAAAGAAGAAATAAACAAATACATAACAAACATTTCTTCAAGCACTAGCATTGATGAAAGTAGAACAAAAATACAAGAAAACATACCACTAATAAACAGATCAATACAAACCTTATTTAATAACCAAAATTACAATAAAGATTTTAATATCAAATATGGATTAAACTATTTCCCAGAAAAAATATACAAAGGCGTAAAATATGAAGAAGGAAACTACGAATCAATGGTAATAGAAATAGGCGCTCACGAAGGAGACAACTACTGGTGTGTACTTTTTCCTCCACTATGCTTAATAGAAGCAGAAGAATCAACTGACGTAGAATATAAATTCTTTATAAGTGAAATAATAAAAAAATTTATAAAATAGAATAAAAACAAAAAAGACATCTATAATTATATAGGTGACTTTTTTTGGAAATAATATCATTAATAATAATTGGATTATCACTAAGCATTGATGCGTTCACACTATCTTTAACATATGGTATTTTAAACATACCTAAAAAAACAATTTTTCTAACCTCAATACTAGTAGGAATATGCCACTTTATAATGCCACTTCTAGGCCATAACCTAGGCGACTTAATATCATGCATAATAAATATAAACTCTAAATACATTTTAATAACAGTACTACTAATAATTCTAATAGAAACATGTAAATCCCTAAAAGAAGAAGAAACAGAACATAACCTAAACATAATAAACATGCTCTTGTTTGCTATATTAGTATCATTTGATAGCTTTTCATTAGGAATAGGAATAATCTACATAACACACAAAATAATCCTAGCAAGCACCATATTTTCAATACTAAGTTGCATATTCACAATGCTAGGCTTCATACTAGGAAAAATCGTAGGAACAGACTTAGGAAAAAAAGCAAAAATCCTTGGTATCATTATGTTATCACTACTAATAATGTACTTTTTATGTCAAAAATAATAAATAATAATTGAAAATACTAATAAAATTTATTATAGTATAATTATATAAGTCTAGTATGGAGGAAATATGTCCAAATTAAAAATAGAAGGTGGAAATTTATTAACTGGTACAATAAACATAAGTGGTGCCAAAAACAGCGCAGTAGCCCTACTACCTGCATCTTTACTATGCTTCACTAAAAGTAAAATATATAAAGTTCCAAAAATAAGAGACATAGAATATTTACTAAAAATACTAAAAATATTAAATTGTACATACGAAATAAATAACGACGAAATAGAAATAAACACAAAAAATTTAAAAAATGCCCCAATTCCAGAAGAATTAAGTGAACAAATGAGAGCATCTTACTACTTCATGGGAACACTTCTAGGAAGATTTAAACACGTAGAAATATCTTTCCCAGGTGGATGCAACATTGGAGCAAGACCAATAGACTTACACATAAAAGGATTTGAAGCCTTAGGTGCAACAGTAACAAAAATAAAAAACAAATACATAATAGACGCAAAAGAATTAATAGGAACAAGAATTTACCTAGATTTTGCAAGTGTAGGAGCCACTATAAACATAATGTTAGCAAGCACTTATGCTAAAGGCGAAACAATAATAGAAAATGCAGCTCGTGAACCTGAAATAGTAAATGTAGCATCATACCTAATAAGCATGGGATGCAAAATCACTGGAGCAGGTACAAGTACAATAATAATAGAAGGTGGAAAAAAATTAGATAACGGTGTGACAGAAGTATTTCCTGATAGAATTGAAGCAGCCACATATGTAATACTAGGCGCCCTAATAGGAAAAGACTTACACATAAAAGGCCTAATAAAAGACCACATAAACGCAGTACTAATAAAACTAAAAGATGTAGGTGCATCATTCACAGTAAACCCAGGAGAAATAATAATATCAAAATGTGAAGAAGTCTTACCAACAAAATTAGTAACTCAAGTATACCCAGGTTTTCCAACAGACGCACAGCAACCATTCACAGTCTTACTAACCCAAGCAAATGGTACCTCAACAATAACAGAAAACATATATGAGTCTAGATTTGTAAGCGCTAACTTACTAAAACAAATGGGTGCAAAAACAAAATCTCAAAAAAACATACTAACCATAAAAGGAAAAACACCACTAAAAGGCGCAAAAAACATAGAAGTACCAGACCTAAGAGGAGGAGCAGCCTTAGTCCTAGCCGCATTAATAGCCAAAGGAACAACAACACTAACAAACATATCTTTAATATTAAGAGGTTACGAAGACATAGTAGAAAAACTTACAAATGTCGGTGCTAAAATAGAAATAATCGAGTAAAATATTACGAGGATTGATATAAATGAATTTTAAAAAAATACTTGTAATATTTTTTCTTGCCTTTCTAATACTATACTTCATATACAAAACAACATTCAAAGAAAAACTAACATACCTAGCAATAGGAGACGACTTAGCAAAAGGTCATACTCCATTTGACACATACGAAAAAAGTTACACAGACTACTTATACGAATATTTAAAAACCAACAAAAACTACAAAAATATAAACAAAACATACATAAAAGAAGACTTAAGAATAAAAGACCTAATAAGTGCCTTAAAAGAAAACAAACAAGAAAACAAAACCACACTCACTTCCCTAATAAAAACCTCTTCACTAATAACAATATCTATAGGAAGTGAAGAGCTCTTTAGCAAAATAAGATCAAACAAAAACCTATTAGCAACTAATCAAATATACAAAACAATAGACGAAATGATAAAAGACTTAACAGAATTAACAAAACTAATGAGAAAACTAACAAAACAACCTATATACATAATAGGTTACTATAACATAATAGAAAAAACAGAAGAAAACAGCACAAAAATAAACAGTATCTTTAACTATCTAGACATAAAATTTAAAACACTAGAAAAAGAAACAAAAATAACATACATAAACATATATAATGGCTTTAACGAAAACCCAAAATATTTACCAAACAAAACCAATTCATTTCCTTCCCTTGAAGGCTATAACTATATAGCAGACCAAATAATAGAAAAAATAAAAGAAAGTTAACTTCTTAAATAACTTTCTATAAATCCTTGAATATCTCCATCTAACACACGATTTACATCACTAGTTTCATAATTAGTCCTTAAATCTTTCACTAAACTATAAGGATGCATTACATAATTCCTAATCTGACTACCAAAATTAACATCCATAACATCCCCCTTTAAATCACTCACTTTCTTATCAATAGCTTGCTTCTCTAAAACATATAACTTAGACTTCAAAATTTCTAAAGCTTTTTCTTTATTCTTAATCTGACTTCTCTCATTTTGACAAGTAACAACAATATTAGTAGGAATATGAGTAATCCTAACCGCAGAATCAGTAGTATTAACACTTTGTCCCCCTGCTCCACTACTTCTATACACATCAATTTTTAAATCCTCATCCTTAATAATAACATTAACATTAGTATTAATAACAGGCGTAACTAAAACAGACGCAAAAGAAGTATGTCTTCTCTTATTAGCATCAAAAGGACTAATTCTAACTAACCTATGTACACCACTCTCTCCTTTTAACTTACCATAAGCATACTCTCCCTTAACATGTATCAAAACCCCCTTAATACCTACTTCTTCCCCACTCTGTTCACTAATAATTTGATACTTATAATTAGCCTTATCAAAATACCTCAAATACATCCTCTTTAACATATTAGCCCAATCATTACTCTCAGTTCCTCCTGCTCCACTATGTATTTCAAAATAACAATCATTCTTATCAAACTCATTAGAAAGTAAAACATAAATTTTAAGATGCTCTAAAATATCTAAAATCTGATTAATAAGATCACTAACCTCCTCTAACTCAAGAGGACTACTAACCACACTCAAATACTCTCTTGCATCATTATACATACTAATTGCTTTCTCAAATTCCATAGTACTAGACTTTAAAGAAGAAATCTCACTCAAAACATCCTTTGAATCATCCCTACTCCAAAAATCACTCTTAAGCGTTTCACTCTCCAAAAACTCTATTCTCTTTCTCTTACTATCGTAGTCAAAGAGACCTCCTAAAATCATTAAGCTCTAAATTAACATCATCAAGTTTAATCTTTAATTCCTTTTTTTCCATACCATTTACCTTTCTATAATATCAATAACATCCCCATTTTTTAAATTAAAAGCATTTGCTTCATCAGTATCTAAATGAAGTTCAAAAGAATAACTATCTTTACACTTAACAATAACATTATCTAAAATGCCACCCCTATCTCCATTAACTCTAACACTTAACACTTCCCCCTCATGCAAATTATATTTTTCTAACTCTTCCCTATTCGCATGAATATGTCTATTAGGAACAATAACAGCACCCTTAACAAACACTTCCCTATCATTATAAACTAAAGTAGCATCCTCTGCCCCATCAAAATCTCCACTCATTCTAACTGGAGGATTAATACCTAAAAAATAACTATCAGTAATACTTAACTCTATCTGAGTCTTATCTCTAAAAGGTCCAACTATTCTAACATTCCTAATAACATTCTTACTAGTCTTCACATCCACCAAAACATTAGAAGAAAATTCCCCTCCTTGACTTAAATCTCTAACAGAATAAAAATCATGCTCTTCCCCACACAACTTAACAAAATCCTCTCTAGATATATGAATATGCCTATTACTAACACCAACTTTTACTTTCAAAATAATCCACCTCTTCTAAAATATTATATAATAAAAGTGTCTAATTTAAAAGTAATGAATATCTTATAATAGGAAGTGATAAATAAAAATGAATGGAAGTTACTACAAAACCTCAGACTTTCCTATAGAAGACTTATATAGAGACACTACATACCCAGAAAACCCAAACACAGACCTTTTAATGGAACAAAGCTATATAGAAAACATACTAAGACTTAACAAAGGAAAAAAAGTAACCGTATATATGAGTTTTTCAGACTCAATAAGCTGGAAAGACAAAACATTCACTGGAATAATAGAACAAGCCGGAAGAGATCACATAATACTAAGTGACCCACAAACAGGAAAATGGTACATGCTACTAATGATATATCTAAACTATGTTGAATTTGAAAACAAAATAAATTACAAATAAAATCAAAAAATGTCAAAATAACAATTCTATTTTAAAAAGAATTATGATAAAATAAATAATATGAAAAAAGTAAGATATATAATTTTAATTTGTTTATTAATGTTACCAACCATTCTAAGTGCTTTAGAACTAGACGGAATGTACTCGAAAAATATAATAATCTATAATAAAGACGACAACAAAATAATATATGAAAAAAATGCAGACGAAAAAACTAGTATTGCTAGCCTAACAAAAATAATGACAACAATAGTTGCAATAGAAAACATAAAAGACTTAGACGAAGAAATAACAATCACAGAAAAAATGCTAAGTGAAGTTCCATGGGACGCAAGTGTTGCTGGTTTAGAAGTAGGAGACACTGTAACATACCAAGATTTATTATACGCAGTACTACTACCATCAGGCGCAGACGCAGCTGATAGCCTTGCAATAAGCCTATTTGATAGCATAGATTTATATGTAGAAAAAATGAACGATAAAGCAAAAGAACTAAAACTAACAAACACACATTTTGAAAACACAACTGGTTATGACGCATTAAACCATTACAGCACAGCAAAAGACGTACTATCACTACTAAACTATGCACTAGAAAACGAAACATTTAAAGAAATATATGAAACAAGACATTACACACTAACAAATGGTCTTGAAGTATCATCCACACTAGAAGATGCTAACGAACACTATGGCTATGACTTATCATTCGTAAACGGAAGCAAAACTGGTTACACAGACGAAGCTGGCGTTTGCCTAAGCACATTATCAACATTTAATGATACATTAATAATAACAATAACAATAAACGCGCCATATGAATATGGACAAAACAAAAACTTAGAAGACCTAATGACAATACATGACGCATTAAATGAACAATACGGAAAAATAAACCTAGTTGAAAAAAATGAAACACTAAAAAAATTAAAAACAAAATATGCAAAAGAAAAAGAAATAGAAATAATAGCTAACACAAACGTAACAAGATATATTGAAAAAAATTATGATAAAGACTTACTTAAAATAAAATACATAGGCGATAACACTGTAAGAAATTCCACAAAAAAAGGAACAAAAATAGGAAAATTTGAAGTATACTTTGACGGAGAACTACTAAACACAATAGATGCAGTAACAAAAAACAACCTAACATTCAGTATATGGGAATATCTAAAAACAAACATAATATATTATATAATTCTAATAGTCCTAATAGTAATCACACTAAAAATAATAAAAAAGCCTAAAAAGAAGCATAAAAGATAAACTTTAAGCATAAAAACTTAAAGTTTTTTTGTACCATCTCATGCACTTTTGCATTTATTCAAAATTATTGATATAATTAACTGACGGAGGAGTTATGAAAGTAATACTCATTGAAAATGTAAAAGGAACAGGAAAAAAGGATGAAATAAAAGATGTAAAAGATGGATTTGCTAATTTTCTAATCAAAAGCAAAAAAGCAGTTCTTTATACAAAAACAAGTAATGATGTTTTAAATAAAGAAATAACTACAAGAATGAACGAAGAAGCAAAACAACTAAAAGAAGCAAAACAACTAAAAGAAAAATTAGAAAATATCACTCTTACATTCAAAGTTAAATCTGGTTCTAATGGTAAAGTTTTTGGAAGCATTAGTTCTAAACAAATAAGTGACGAACTAAAACAAAAAGGCTTTAACATTGATAAAAAAATAATTAACAGTGAAACAATAAAAACACTAGGAACACACATAGTAAAAATAACATTACACAAAAACGTCACTGCTAATTTAACCGTGAGCGTAAAGGACGGTGATTAAAATGCCACGAAAAGAGCCACAAAATATCGAAGCAGAAATAAATGCACTAGGATGCGCTTTTCTAAGTAAAGAAGCTTTAGAAAAAGTATGTGAAGAACTAACATCCGACATGTTTTATAGTGATGCTCATAAAAAAATATTTGAAGCGCTAGAAAAATTAAGACTAAAAGACACAGGAATAGACATAACAACAGTATCAAACGAACTTGAAAAAAATAAATCCCTTGGCTTAGTCGGAGGAATAGAATATCTAACAGAAATAGTTGACTCTGTAGCAACCCCATCTAATTTGGAATATTATATAAACATAATATTTGAAAAATACGTTCTAAGAACACTAATAAACAAATCTACAGAAATCATAAATTCTTGCTATGACGAAGAAAAAGACATAAACAATATAGTAGAAGACGCAGAAAAAAACATACTAGGTGTAAACAGCGAAAGAACAGTAAAAGATATAAAACCTATTCAAGAAATATTAGTAGATTCACAAAAGAAAATAGAATTTTTAGCAAAAAACGGTGGAGAAGTAACAGGTGTAGCAAGTGGATTTTATGACTTAGACAAAAAAACAACAGGTTTCCACGAAAACGAATTAATAATAATCGCTGCTCGTCCAGGAATGGGAAAAACAAGCCTAGCAATAAACATGGCAACAAACATGGCAATACAAGGAAAAAAATCAGTAGCATTCTTCACTCTAGAAATGGGAGCCTTACAAATAGTTGAAAGAATGTTTGCAGCAATCGGTCAAATAGACTCACAAAAACTAAGAACTGGTAGATTTGAACACACTGACTGGAAAAAATATAACGAAACACTAAGCCTACTTGCAGACACAAAAATATTTATAGACGACACCGCAGGAATAACAGTAGGAGAAATAAGAAACAAATGTAGAAGACTAAAAAACAGTGACAAAGGACTAGACGTAATAATAATAGACTATTTACAACTAATAAGCGGTACAAATAAATATGCAGGACAAAGAGTAAACGAAGTAAGTGAAGTATCAAGAGACTTAAAAAAATTAGCAAAAGAACTAGAAGTTCCAGTAATATCTCTAGCCCAACTATCACGTGGTGTTGAATTAAGAGAAGACAAACGACCAATAATGAGCGATTTAAAAGAAAGTGGTTCAATAGAACAAGATGCTGACATAGTAATGTTCATATATTGTGATGATTACTACAAATTTAAGTCAAAAGATAGACCAACACTATCGCCAACAGAACTAATAATCTCAAAACACAGAAGTGGTAGCACCGGAACAATTGACTTAATGTTTGAAAGAAGTTTTACAAACTTCAAAAATTATTTAAAAAGTGAGGATAATAACAATGAATAGAAAAAGTATATATTGGGGGTTCATACTGACAGTCTTGCTGAGCAGCCTAATATTTATTCTGGGATTAGATCGTAAAGACTACATAGACACACCATCAACAGTATATCAAGTATACTTAAATGGCGAACAAATAGGAATAATAAAAGACGAAAAAAAATTATATGATCTAATAGACAAAGAACAAGAAAATCTTAAAAAAGAATACAAAGTAAAAAAAATATACGCACCTCTTGGCTTAGAAACAACAAAACTAGTAACCTATACTGGCGAAGTTGATAGCATAGAAGACGTATATAACAAAATAAAAAACGTAGAACCATTCACGCTAAAAGGCTATGAAGTAACAATAACACATAGCAAAGACAAAATAGAAAAATTAAATATACTAAATAAAGAAGACCTAGAAATAGCAGTAGATAACACAATAAAAGCATTTGTTGACGAAGAAAAATTTGAAAAATACATGAATAGTAAACAAGACAAAATAATAACAACAGGTGAAACAATAGAAGACATATCAATAAAAGAAAACATAACATTAAAAGAAAAATATCTAAGTACAGAAGATAAAATATACACAAATAGTACTGATTTAAGTAAATACTTTCTATTTGGAAGTGATGACTCAGGTGGAACACATATAGTAGTTGGAGGAGACACAATAAAATCAATCGCAGCAAAATACCAATTAAACGAAAGAGAACTACTAATAGTTAACCCTAACTTAACAAGTGTACAAACACTACTATTCCCTGGTCAAGAATTAAACATTGGTTTAGTTAACCCAATAATAAGCGTTATAGAAGATAAAACATTAGTAGAAGATAAAGAAGTACAATATGGAATAGAAGAAAAATATGACGATAGATATGTAATAGGAACAACAAAGACAGAAAGAGCTGGCGAAAACGGCATAAGTAGAATGACTTATAAAGTACAAACAATAAACGGCTCAATAACAAGTCTTGAACCAACAAACACAGAAGTACTAAAACCAGTAGTAAACGAAGTAGTAATAAAAGGAGGACTTCCTCTAAGCGGACCATCTTCACTTTGGTACTGGCCAACAAACAGACCTTACGTTGTAACAGAATATTTCGGTTGGAGATTCGACCCAATAGACGGAACACGTGAATTCCATAACGGAATAGACATATCAGGTACAGGCTTTGGTTCACCAATATATGCTGCTAACTCAGGTTACATAACAGAAATAGGTACACAATGGAGCTATGGAAACTACATAAAAATGAGTCATGGAGACGACTTCCAAACAATATACATGCACTTAAATGGATTTAAAGAAGGTTTAACACAAGGATCATTTGTAGAAGGTGGAGAATTAATAGGTTACATGGGTACATCAGGATGGAGTACAGGAACTCACTTAGACTTCCGTATAATTTATAGAGGAGAATACATTGACCCATTAGGCTATAATGTACAATATAGATAAAATGAAAATAGTAGTACTAGGAAGCGGTTCAAAAGGAAACTCAACATACATAGATTTAGGCACTAAAAAAATCCTAATTGATATTGGCTTTAATTATAAAAATATAAAAGAAAAATTAAATGAAATAAACGTAGATCCTAAAGAAATAGATGCACTACTAATAACCCATGACCATTTAGACCACACAGCCGGTTTAAAAGTATTTCTAAACAAAGTAAAACCACTTCTATATATAACAAAAGAAGTAGAAGAATATTTACTTGATGAACCATATCAAAAAAGTGTTTATTTAACTGATGAAATGTTTTTAGACGACGTATTAATAAAAGTAATACCAACATCACACGATGCAATTACATCTAATGGCTATCTAATAGAAACAAAAAATGATAGTTTAGTATATATAACAGACACAGGCTACATAAATCAAAGATACTTTACTTATTTAAAAGACAAAACATACTACATAATAGAAAGCAATCATGATACAGAAAAACTAATAAAAGGACCATACCCAGAATATTTACAAAGAAGAATATTAAGCGATAAAGGCCACATGTCAAATGAACTTTGTGCAGGTTACCTAAGTAGACTAATCGGACCTAACACTAAAAAAATAATACTCGCTCACTTATCAGAAGAAAACAATACTGAATCATTAGCCCTATCAACTATTAACGAAATATTAAAAGAAAACTTAATAGAATTTAACAATATAACATGCGCTTCTCAAAGAGAATTAACCGAGGTAAACTAATGATAAAAATAATATGCATAGGAAAACTAAAAGAAAATTACTTAAAAGAATTAACAAATGACTATTTAAAAAGAATAAACAAATATCATAAATTAGAAATAGTAGAATTAAAAGATAGTAACGTAAATGAAGAAACAAAAGAAATACTAAAAGTATTAAACAAAAATGATTATATAATTTCACTATGTATAGAGGGTTTAGAATTATCAACAATAGAACTAAAAGATAAAATAAATAATTTACTATTAACAGGTAATTCTAACATAACATTCCTAATAGGTGGAAGCGATGGGTTAAGTGAAGAAATAAAAAAACTAAGTAATGAAAAAATATCATTTTCAAAGTTAACATTTCCACATGGCCTTTTTAGAGGTATACTTCTAGAACAAATATATAGAGTATTTAAAATATTAAACAATGAATCATATCATAAATGAAAGAAGACTTGCAAAATAGTCTTCTTTTTAATATTCAAAATTAATACATATTACTTTTAGGAGAAGCTTCTCTTTTATCAGTACGCCCTAAAAGATAATCAGTACTAGTCTTATAAAAATCAGCTAATTTATCTAAATAGTGTATAGGAATAAGTCTTTTCCCAATTTCATATTCACTATATTGTTGTTGCTTAATATTTAAAGCCTTTGCCACATCTGATTGTTTTAAATCATTATCTTCCCTAAGAGATTTAAATCTTTCTATATTCATAACTCACCTCTTAATATATAATTACACACAAAAGAAGTAATATATTATAATTATTTAAAAACCAAACTAATATTTCTACACACCATAAAATTTTGTTACAGTTCAGTCAAGAGATAGATGAATAATCTATCTTTTACTTCTATTATACCTTATTTTTTATGAATTTT